>JAITOP010000162.1 GCA_031289895.1 Prevotellaceae bacterium | reverse complement strand
AAGGGCAGTATTTTCATAACCGCAGGTTGTAACCTGCGGAGAAAAGACAGCACAACAACCTCTGCCTGTAAAGGCAGGACTTGTACTGCAAAAGTCCTGCCTTTACAGGCAGTTGTCGGCAGTATGTATTGCCGCAGGTTGCGCTGTCGCTTATCTGCGGTTATGAAAATTACGTCTTTCAGACGAAATAGCACCTCAAAAAAAATTTAACCGAAAAAACAACAAAAAACGACAAAAAACATAGAATAAATGCAGATAAAACCTCGTATAAACAAAAGAACAAATGAAGAAACGACCAAATACTAAATACTAAAGACCAAATACTGACTACGGAATACGGAATACGGAATACGGAATACTGACTACCGTACTTTTCGTAATTGTTTCACCATTTCATTTTCTTGGATAAATACCAAATAGGCAACCGAGCCATTGCAAAACCAACTACAAATACAAATGCTAAAATGAGGAATATATCACCAATCTGAATTTCAACAGGATACGCATCGATAATAAACATATTTGGCAATTTTATTATTTTAAAATATTGCTGTATCAGACATAAAAGTACGCCGAGCGTCAAGCCGATAATTGCACCACCTATGGCTATCATACATCCTTGATAATAAAATATTTGCTTTACTATCCTGTTGCTGCTGCCGAGAACTCGGAATGTCTCTATATCTTTTTTCTTATCCACAATCAGCATCGAAATCAAACCTATTATGTTGAACGAAAACAACGTGATAATAAACACAAGTATTACGTATATTGCATATTTTTCGGACGACAACATTCGGTACAGCGTCTCGTTTTGCTGATAACGGTTTTTCACGTCAAAGCCCTCTCCGATAATTTCTTGTATTTGTTTTTGAATGTCGTTTACGTTTGCGGTAGAATCAATTTTTATTTCTATTGCCGAAATTTCGGAGGTATAGTTTAACAGATTTTGAGCAAAATCAAGCGGTACAAAAAAATAATTATAGTCAAAACTTTGTTCTATTGAAAAAAAACCTGATGGATAAACATAGTCAACTACCATTGCATCAAGCGTGTTTGTCATTGAAACTTTTACTCCGCGTTTGGGAATCCAAACTTCTATGGGCGCAAAAAAACTTAAATTAACGCCAAGTGTTTGCGCTATTCCTATACCCATAACTGTTTGTGGCACATCCGAATGCCAAAGTTTAAATTCGCCCATTGCAACAAAAGAATACTCGCCGTTATCCGAAAGTCTCTTTTTTGTTATTCCCGAAACATTTTCGTAATTTTTGTCAACGCCTTTCATCGTTGCTATACTTTGTGTTGTAGGTCTGTTAATATAGTCATTATTAAGTTTATAACTTATCAAAACATTTTCTTCTAAAACCTTAGAATAACCCAAAACACCATTTACCTTTTCTATTTTTTCAAAAAATAACGAATCAGGAACAAAAGTTTTACCCTCTGTTGCCGAAATGCGAATATCGGGGCTGAATACCGAATATAATTTTTTTGTAAGACTATCGTAACCATTTGCTACTGACAGAATTACAACAAGCGCAAGTGTTCCTATCGCAACGCCAACAACGCTTATATACGAAATAACATTTATAACATTATGCGTTTTTTTGGCAAATAAATATCGGCGTGCTATGAAAACAGGAAAATTCATCTGATTTTTTGTTAATTTAACAATAAAATGATATTTATTGCTTCAAAAGATTTTCAATTTTTTCAACATAATCAAGAGAATCGTCAATATTGAAAGCGATTTCGGGAACTATTCTCAGTTGATTTTTAACGCGCTTGCCGATTTCAAGACGAATAGATTTTATGTTTTTTGAAATAATTTTCATCGCATTTTCGGCTTTCGACGATGGGAAAACACTAATGAAAACCTTTGCAAAACTCAAATCCGAACTTATTCTAACGCCTGTAACTGAAATCATTGCGCCGTCGTAAGCCGCCATTCCCTGTTGTTGAAAAATCTCGCTTAAATCTTTCTGTAATTGCCTTGCAACCTTTTGTTGTCGTGTCGATTCTGTTTCCATTTTTTTTAATTTTTATTTACAAAGATAATAAAAATACAATGGCTACCATTATTTTTTTGATTTATTAAAACTTCATGCTTGATAATCGCTTGTCGGTTTTATGCACCGTTTAACAAAAAATACTTGAAAAAATAAATAAAAAAATTACAATTTTCTATTATTTTTTGGTCTAATTATTAGTGTTATGAACATTTAACTAATTAATATTTATTATTCCAACCTTATTATTTAACTTTGTCGGGCAAAAAAATATTTATGGTGATGGAATTAGGAAAATATGCGCAAAGTGAGGCTGTTGTTGGCACAGACAATACTGCAATAAGTGTGGGTTCGGGAAATTTACCCGTTTTTGCAACTCCTTTTATGATTGCATTAATGGAAAATGCTGCTATGAAGTGCGTTGCACCCTGTTTGGACGAAACATCTGCTACTGTGGGAGTAGCGATTAATGTAGAACATACGCGAGCATCGAAAACAGGCGAAAAAATAATTGCAAAAGCCACACTTACAGCGATTAATGGCAGAGAACTTTTGTTTGATGTTGAGGCTTGCGACAATAAAGGTCAAATTGGCAGAGGAACACATAAACGTTTTATTGTAGATATTGAAAAATTTATGAATAAATTAACATAACAAATAATAATGCTATTTAACATTTGATAATAAGTATATTAATATAATTTGATTTAAAAAATATTGTAAAAATGATAAAAATATTAGAATTTCAATTTAATCCTATCGAAGTAAACACATACATTGTTTACGACGAAACTGCTGAATGTGTTATAATTGATGCCGGTTGCTGTAATGAAAGCGAAAATAAAACTTTGCAAAAAGCAATTACGGTTAATAATCTTAAACCCATAAAATTAATCTCTACTCATGGACATTTTGACCATATAATGGGAAATAGTTTTGTATGCGAAACATATAAAATAAGTACATACATAAATAAAAATGATTTAGGCGATGTTGAACGCGCTTCATCTTACGGTTCTTATTTTGATGTCAACGTAGTTCAACCACCTGCTCCGCAAAATTTTGTAAACGATGGCGATGAAATAAAATTTGGAAATAGTACGCTTAAAATTATCTTTACTCCCGGACATACTCGTGGTGGAATTTGCTTGTATAGCGAACCCGATAAATTATTATTCAGTGGCGATACGCTTTTTGCAGGAAGCATAGGTCGCACAGATTTACCCGGCGGCGATTACGATGTGTTGATGAACAGCATTAAAAAACTTATGCTATTGCCAGACGATACTAATGTATTTTGCGGTCATGGACCAAAAACTACTATCGGTTGCGAAAAATCAACAAATCCGTTTATTACCGAAATGATGTAATAATAGGTAAAAATAAAAAGCAACTAATATTAAATGACTAATAAACAAAATATTAACACAAAAAATTATTTAAAATATTTTAACAAGATGAAAAAAGGACTTATATTTTTAGCAGGTTTGGTTTCCGCGCTTATCATATTAATTATGTACGAAAATCTAATACGAACCGATAAAAAAGACCATGACACAGAGATAAAAATTACCGACAGTGATTATGAGCAACCAATGCCTCCTGATAGTTGTAACTCGCAAGTTATTAAAGTAATACACTCTCCCGAATCAATAACATTTGCAGGCGAAGAAGTTCCTTTGCATTATTTCGATGTGCGAGAGTCGTTAGAGCGCGAATTGAACCAAATTGCATACAGCCATCAGCAAACACTATTAACAATTAGATTATCAGGGCGATATTTCAGAATAATTGATTCAATATTGCAAAAAAACGGCGTTCCCGAAGACTTTAAATATCTGTGTGTTGCCGAAAGTAATTTGCAAAATTTGATTTCTCCGGCAAAAGCGGTTGGTTTTTGGCAGTTTTTATCTGAAACAGGGAAGGAATACAATCTTGAAATAAATGATGAAATTGATGAGCGTTATAGTATTGAGAAATCGACAGTTGCAGCCTGTGAATATTTAAAGGAATCTTACAAAAAATACGGTAGCTGGACGTTGGCTGCCGCATCATATAACACGGGACGAAAAAACATTGATAACGTTGTGGAAAATCAAAAAACAAGCAATTACCATGACATGATGTTAAATTCCGAAACTATTAGATACATTTATAGGATATTAGCTTATAAAATAGTTTTTGATAATCCCGAATTGTATGGATTTTATGTTCCTGAAAATGATAAATATAAATCCTTTAAATATTATGAAATTACGTTAAATTATTCGATAAAAGACCTTGCTGATTTTGCAAAAAAATACGATACCAATTACAAAATGATTAAACTTTTTAATCCTTGGCTACGCAAGAATATACTAACAAATAGCAAGAAAAAATCGTATAAAATTAAAATACCAACAAAAGATTTCAGAAATGCTGATTAATCATTTATTTTATAATATGTTGAGAATGGTTATCTGAATAAAAACTTTAAATAAGACGAAAATTTTAAGAAAAACAAAAAAAATTAACACATGAAAAGTCAAAAATTTACATTATTTTTCCTTTTTTGGGCATTAATAGGCTGTTCTGCCTCAATGGAAAAAAACATTGAAAAAGCAATTTTAAATCAAATTGAACGATATCCAAAATCAACATTACAAGATATTTACAAAAACTTTTTTCAGGCTCGTTTTGGTGCAGAACATGCCATCCCCGACAAAGAGGTTGCCGAAGATTATTTAATGTACGAATTATCTGGGTTACATGAATTTGACAATGATACAATTATTGAAATAATAGGGTGGGAGCATAATTTTGTGAGAGTACCTTTGACGTTGGTGAAAAACGGAAAAATTACGACCGAAGAATTATTAACCGCTTTTTTGGAAAGCGCAAACGCCGCTTATACCGATTCTGCCAAAAATTGGGTTGACGAATGGAATTTGATTGTAGCGACAATCGAAAAAATGAATTTGAATCTCGACGGTTTCGCCGAAGACAAAGAGAAAATTGCAGAATTATTGCGAAACAATCCAAAGGCAGCATTGCACCACAGCCGAATATTCAACGAAACATATCATCCGCATTACAGAATAGTGGAAAAATCAATTTATCAAAAATGTATTGAAAAATTGGTTAAATAAAATCGTCATATATTTATATTATTAAAACCCAATGTGTTTAACAATATTTATTTGATGTTTTTAAAAGTGATTTTAAACACAAACACACAAATTTTTATCTGCAAACCTCGTAATTCGTAATTTTCGTAATTCGTAATTGTTTTACGACTTACATCTAAATTCAAAAAATCTTTTCTCCGCTTTTTTCAATAATTCTTTGTCGATTTTCAGTTTTTCGTCAAACGGTGAGATTGTAATTTTCGTTTTATCTTTTGTCTCAGATTTTTTCCATGTCGCCACAATTTTGCCCTTGTACATAACTATGGGATGAAAAATTCCGTTTTTTGAAAAGGCTTTTGGCTGATGCTGCAAATCTATCACAGACGTTCGGTCTTTATAACTAATGATGTACTCGTCGAAAGAGGGTAGGAGGGAGGCGCATTTTGCAAGGCATGACGTTAAATCGCAAGATTTGTGAATTAACAATTGCGATGAATTTGATAATTTTTCTTTTAATAAATCAGTATCAATCAAATTAATAGCCTGTTTACTATCGCTAATATTTAATCCCGACCACCACGAAAAATCCTGTAAACTTGCAGGCGAATGGCTTCTAAAATATTTTGTTGCCAACAAAGCAAGTGCTTCGTCTTTATTTAGTTTTTTTGTTGGCTTAACTCTTTCGTCTATAAGCGAATATGTTTGTTTCTTTCCTTTATCAATTCCACTGCAAACAATTCCTTCAATTTCGGCTCTGTACATAAAATAATTAATCATTCTTGCCTGAATACCTTTTATACTCGACTTATCTAATTCAACACCAATTTCTTGACGACTGAGATGATTGTTGCCTTCAAGCATTTTTACAATGATTTTAGTTGCTTTTGAGTGTAAATTTTCGGTTATTCCAAGATAATTAGCGTATGTCGCCCCTTGCGCTTTCAGTTTTTCTTTATTTAGTTCAAGCATCCATCTAATATCTTCGGCAGCAACCAAATGCCACGTTGGACGCATTACATGAGTGCGCAAAATCTCGCCTCGCGCCAAAGCATTTTCAACATCCGAAATTGTTGCTGATTTCAGCCTGACGCCAACTGCCCATTTGCACATATTATAATCCTGCGCCTGAATTGCGCCCATCCACGAAACAACATCTTTGGGACTGTCAAACAACTGATTTTCCAACTGTTGACATGATACGCGTATTGTAGAGTCTGTCAAGTTTTTAATGTTCATAAAGTTTATCAAGATTTTAAATGTTTTTATTTGTTTTTTCTGCAAAGTTGGTAAAAAATTACATAATTAACAAAAAGATTTTCTTAATTTTTAAAGAGAAAATTCCGCCAAAATTTTAAATTTAAAAATTTATGCAAAAAATTTTTATAATAATAAATATTTATTATAACTTTGTGCTGAAATGTATAATATTGTGTGCATGAAATAAAAAAGGCAAGCAATACGCACATTTTAGATTTATTGAAAAAAGCGTTTAGCGATTATTCTAGCACTATGAAATATCCACAATTTCGATGCTACCACGAATAATGCAATGACGTTCACGCCGTTCCCGGCGTGGGCATTATTCATTTTTTATTTGGTAGTTTAGGTAGTGGATAACCTCATAGTGCGAATAAACTTGTTTTTGTCCGCGCTTTTTTTAT
>JAITOP010000138.1 GCA_031289895.1 Prevotellaceae bacterium | reverse complement strand
TTTTTTGTAATTTTGCACAAAATTTGAAAAATGAAAAAACGAATTTGCATATTTTGCTCGTCAAGTGATAAAATCGACAAACTTCATTTCGACACAGCAGAAAAAATCGCTTCTATTCTTATAAAGGCAGGATACACAATTGTTTGCGGCGGCGGCTCGCACGGACTAATGGGAAAAATAATAAACACAGCCGTAAAAAACGGCGGAGATGTTGTAGGCATCATTCCCGAATTTATGCGAAACGTAGAATGGGACAGCAAAGAACTAAGCCAACTGATTGTGGTTGAGGATATGCGCCAACGCAAAAAACAAATGATTGAAAATGTTGATGCCGTTGTAGCACTTGCCGGCGGCTGCGGAACTCTCGAAGAATTAATGGAAGTTATCACACTTAAAAGGCTCGGAAAATTCACAAAACCCATAATAATTCTCAATACAAACGGATTTTATAATCATCTCGAAATGCTTTTAATAAAGATGATTGACGAAAATTTTATGAATAAACAAGCTGTCGATATATGGAAATTTATTGATAATCCCGAACAAATTATCGCCGCTATCGACAACTCGGCAACATGGAACAGCGACGCAATAAAATTTGCAGTAGTTTGATTGTAAAAGCATTAAGACAAACAAATATGGATATAATTTTTGAAGATATAAAAAAAACAATAACAGAAGAACTAAAACAATTTAAACAATTTTATAAAGAAGAATTTGTTTCGTTTGAACCTGTACTTGGCGACATCACTCAATACCTGCTTGCCGACGAAGGAAAACTATTGCGCCCGATAATTATTTTTCTTTCGGCAAAAATGAACGGCACAATATCCGAAAAAACCTACGTAATGGCAAAAGCCGTAGAAATACTACACACCGCAACACTTATACACGACGATATTGTTGACGGCGCAGAAATACGCCGCGGAATGCCAACAATACAATCGCAATGGTCGCCGCAAATTGCAGTGCTTGTTGGCGATTATTTTCTGGCAAAAGCCCTTGATATCATAACAAAAAACAAAATATATGATGTGCTTTCAACAGCAACCGAAGTTGTGAAACTGCTAAGCGAAGGCGAACTGTTTCAAATACAAAAATCACAAACTCTGGATACTACCGAAGACGATTATTTGAAAATCATATATAAAAAAACAGCAAGTTTAATAAGCGCCTGCGCACGTTTCGGAGCAACATCGGTTGATACCGGCGACATAGTAATAGAACAAATGACCGAAATAGGCAAAAACATCGGACTTGCATTTCAAATAAGAGACGATATTTTCGATTTTGATAAAGAAAACAAAGCAGGAAAATCATACGGAAACGACCTGCGCGAACACAAACTTACCCTGCCGCTGATTTACGCACTCAAAAACTCAAATGCCGACAACCAAACAATCATAGAAAAATTAGGACAATGCGCCGAAAACCCGCAATTTATCGACGATATAATTGACTTCACCTACACGCACAAAGGTATTTACGATGCCGAAGAAAAAATGAAATATTTTTGCCAGCAAGCCATCAACCTGCTCCAAAACTTTCCCCAAAGCCCCGCCCGCGAATCACTGATTATGCTTGCAAATTATATTACTGTCAGAAAAACTTAGCGGAAAGTTTTTAAAGTAGAAAGTTTTTAAAGTTTTTAAAGTTATAAAGTTCTTAAAGTTATAAAGTTATAAAGTTTTTAAAGTTATAAAGTTCTTAAAGTTATAAAGTTTATAAAGTTTGTCAAGTTTATAAAGTTTGTCAAGTTCTTAAATCTCTTAAGAATCTTAATAACCTTAAGATTCTTAAAGTTTTTTTCAAATCAAAAAAAACTTTTACGAACTTTATACTTTAAAAACTTTATAACTTTTATAACTTTATAACTTTAAAAACTTTATACTTATCTTTAACTTCTGAAATAATATTGTTAATTTGAAAAAAAATAATATCTTTGTAACACTTTTAATTATAATTCAGTAACAATTATGAACGACATTAAACAACTTCAAGACATTGCAACACAAGTGCGCCGCGATATTATACGAATGATTTTCGCCTCGCAATCGGGACACCCCGGCGGCTCGCTCGGATGCGCCGATTTTATGACAACTCTCTATTTTAATGTTATGAACGCCTCGCCTCAAACATTTACGATAGACGGAAAAGGTCAGGATATGTTTTTCCTTTCAAACGGACATATTGCTCCCGTTTGGTACAGCGTTTTAGCCCGCTCAGGATATTTTGATGTGAGCGAATTGGGAACGCTTCGCAAACTACATTCGAAATTGCAAGGACACCCTACGCGCTACGCCAATGGAGTGAGAATAGCGTCAGGCTCGCTGGGACAAGGACTTTCGGTTGCCTGCGGAGTTGCGCTTGCAAAAAAAATGAACGCCGACCCAAACCTCGTATTCACCCTGCACGGCGATGGCGAATTGCAGGAAGGACAAATTTGGGAAGCCACAATGTTTGCCGCCGCAAAAAAAATAGACAACCTGATTGCAACAGTCGATTACAACGGGCAACAAATTGACGGAGCGGTAGATAATGTAGTTTCGCTTGGCGATTTGGCGGCAAAATTTACGGCTTTCGGCTGGCAAGTCATACAGTTAAACGGAAATGACATACAACAATTGGTTGACGGATTAGCAAAAGCAAAATCGCTTACAGGCAAAGGCAAACCAATAGTTATTCTAATGAAAACCGAAATGGGACAAGGCGTTGACTTTATGATGGGTTCGCACAAATGGCACGG
>JAITOP010000087.1 GCA_031289895.1 Prevotellaceae bacterium | reverse complement strand
GTTTAGGATTGTTTCATATTTTTGATAACTGTTAATCTCGTCATCCCAATGTCTGTTATCGTATATTGTGAATATAAACGTAAATCCCAATATGCTGATTTCGATATTAAGCGGCGTATGGTCGCTGTGGATTTTCTTGAATATGCTGATTCCGGTTATCAGATTTCCTGCAAAGGTTAATTGCAGTTCTGCTGTTTTATTTTCAGTCAGGTTAATGATTTTATTGTAAATATTTATCCAATAATTAATTAAATCCGGAAAATCTGTTCGGATATTTAATTTCAGCGAAAATATGTTTATTGCAAAAACAAAATTCACCAGACTGATTTCTGCCTGAATGGAAAATAAATTTCTTATGTTATACCACCAATGTCGCATATTTATTTCATTATTATTTAGTGTTGTTTTTGACAAAGATAAGGTTTTTTGTTTAAAATATCAACAGTGCTGTTGTTAATTTGAACGTATATTTTTTTCCGTTCATTCGAATTTGCAATCAGAATGTCAGAATATAAGGATTTATAATCCACTCGGTATCCGTCATTGCGAGGGCGTAGCCCGAAGCAATCCAGCAAATTGCTTATTTACTCTGGATTGCTTCGCAAGCTCGCAATGACGAAAACACAATTTATGCCGGAGTTTAGTATATAATCCGCAACAAAATCAGAAAGCAAATGTATTTTTTTTCGGATTACAAATCCTGTCGGACGGAGGGACGGCAAAATCATAATTTTAACATCTAACTTCCTTAACTTCTTAACTTCTCTAACTTCTTTCTCATTAAAAAATTTGTATAATAAAAATTTCATAGTATTTTTGTTCGATAAAAAAAACAAAAAAACAAAAAAAAATTGTGTTATGAAAAATATCATCACTTGTTACATTTTGGCTGCATTGTTGGTTTGCACAACATCGTGCAATACGAAAAAAACTAACGAAACGCAGGAAATTCCAATCATTTCAAAAATACTTTCGGATGCTTCGTCCATGTTTTATATGGATTTTTCCAAATATCCCAAAGAAAGAAAAAATCTTCCTATCGGCATTTTCGATTCGGGTACAGGCGGGTTGACGGTGTTGGAAAAAATTTTGGTTTGCGACGAATACAATAATGCCACAGGCGAGATGCAACCCGATGGAATTCCGGATTTTATAAGCGAAAATTTCAATTATTTAGGCGATATTGCAAATATGCCTTACGGAAATTATTCGAATGAAAATAAAAGCGACTATTTGCGTGAGCTTGTGATAAAAGATGCCTTGTTTTTGCTAAAGGAAAAAACGTCAAAAATTATTGTTGTGGCTTGCAATACGGCTACTGCATACGGTTTAGCCGATATTTCGGATTTGTTGGAAAAAAGCGGCTCAGGCATTCGTGTTATTGGTGTGATTAATGCGGGCGTAAATGCTACCTTGCTGCCTCTCGACCGAAGTCAGGATTACGCGATAGGCGTGTTGGCAACTCCGGGAACTATTGCCTCCGGTGCTTACGAGCGCACAATTTTGAAAATGAAAGATGAATTGGCGTTTACAGGAAAAATAACCGTTGTAAATCAATCGGGAGCGGGATTTGCCGAATCGGTAGATGGTGAAAAAAATTATGTTGACCGCAGTTTAATCAGCGTTTGCGACAGTTACCGAGGTCCAAAAGCAGGCGAGGATGAAAACAGTATAAATCAGCAATTAATGGACGTTTACAATTTTGACGCTACCAACAACGCACTGCTCGCAACACAGGCAGAAGATGGTTTACACGTGCAACTAAATTCTTCGGGAAATTATGCGCGTTTTCATTTAGTGTCGCTGGTTGAAAAATATCGGGCAAGCGGAAATACAACGCCTCTGAAACGAATAATACTCGGTTGTACGCACTATCCTTACCTTTTGGATACGCTTGGTCTGGTTATTTGCGAGTTGAAAAATTACACCAAAGATGGCGAATATATTTATAAAAATATTATTGCCGATGATTTTGAATTTATTGACCCTGCGCTGTTTACCGCAAAAGAATGTTACGAAGCTCTGAAAAACAGCAATCAGTTGGTATCTCAAACCACACAAGGACGTGTTTATGCTTATGTATCAATTTCTTCGCCCGATTTGTCGGCTGATAAACTTACCGAAGACGGCTCGTTGACTTATGATTTTAAATACGGACGCGCAACAGGATTAGAAGAAAACACAACAATCGTAGTTCCGTTTTCGCACAAATACGTAGGCGATGATGTTATGCTGCGATTAGAAAAATTAGTTCCACATTCATTTTCGGCAATCAAAAAAACTATGGAATAATAATTGCTGTTGATTAAAAAAATCTTTGTAAAAATTAAATTCAAAATATTATTAAAATCGCAAATATCTAAACATACTGCGATGTTATAATTGAAATGTCGTAAAAACAAAATGTAAAACTAAATAAAAAACAATAAAACATGGAAATAAAAATAAATATGATTGAAGCGGTAGCCTTAGCGATAGCTGTGTTATTTACAGGTGTATTTTTGAAACGTAAAATTAAATTTTTCGAGCGTTTTTGCATTCCCGCGCCTGTAATCGGCGGACTTCTTTTTTCGTTTATAACACTTGCAGGACATTGCACCGACATATTTTTCTTTAAGATAGAAGAAAATTTTAAAGACATTTTCATGCTTGCATTTTTTACAACGGTTGGATATGGCGCGTCGTTTAAGCGGATAAAACGCGGTAGTAAAGAATTAGTTATACTTGTGATATTGGTTGTGATTTTAATAATTTTGCAAGATGTTATAGCATTTGCGATAGCCCCCGCATTTGAAATGCATCCTTTGTTGGCGCTTTGCACAGGCTCTGTTTCTATGGTTGGCGGACATGGAACTGCTTTGGCATGGGGACCCGAATTTGAGAAAATTGGTATTGTCGGAGCATCAGGAGTGGCGGTTGCTGCTGCAACTTTTGGACTTGTTGCAGGAAGTCTTATGGGAGGTCCCATTGGAAGAAGATTGATTGAACGCAACAAACTGCTGGACAAACAAATAGTTGTTGATGATAATGAAAATGCCGTTTCGGAAGAAAATAAAACCGAGAAAAAACTCACCAAAAACGGAATAATACACGGAATTTATCAAATAGTGCTTGCAATGGGCATAGGCTCAGTGCTTTCCGCATTTTTGCAAAGCATAGGATTATTATTTCCGATTTATGTGGGAGCGTTGGTAATTGCGGCTTTATTGCGTAATATCTCCGATTTTTCGGGAAAATTTAAGATTGATTTTGTAGAAATAGATGTTATTGGACAGGCTTGTCTGGCAATATTTTTATCTATGGCATTGATGGCTCTCAAACTTTGGGAACTTGCCGACCTTGCTGTGCCAATGCTGGTTATGCTTTTTGCTCAAATGTTACTAATGATACTTTTTGCATATTTTGTTATTTTCCGTTTTCTCG
>JAITOP010000330.1 GCA_031289895.1 Prevotellaceae bacterium | reverse complement strand
TCAGTTCCCAAAAAATCGGACAGAATTAATGCCGCAGACGGTTCAATATCAAATCCTTGTTGTTTTATATATGTCGAAATCCACGATGAAACTTCGTTGTCGTAAAGTTTCACCGATTCAAGCACTTCGCCGTTTTTTAAAACAGTTTTATAAAATGCTGTGCGTTTATCTATGGTTTTACCTTTATAACACATCACCAAAATTGTCGATTTCAAAGGATTTTTTATATATCCTTCAAGTTCTTCAAGTTTTAAAAATTGATTTCCAATTTTTATTTCTTGAGCTTCGCGAATAATTACTACCTGATAATTAGACATCATCGGGAAACGCTTTGCATTATCGGTAATTATACTTACCTTATCAATATCTTTTCCGTAGATAACGGTTTGATTAAACGAACGTTCGCTTTCAGGCAAAACATTGTTTGCTATAAAATCGCTAAGTTTGTCAATATAATAAACCTCGTCGCCCATCAGAACATAAACGGGTTTGTAAATTTTATTTTTCAAATCACTAAGTATTTGATTATACTTTGTGATAGTATCTTTTCCGCTGAATTTTGCCATTTATTTTATTATATGATGCAAAGATAATATTTTTTTTACTATTTTTGTGGGTGATAGTCGTAAGTTATAAGTTATAAGTCGTAAGTTGAAAGTTGAAAGTTGAAAGTTGTAAGTTGAAAGTTAAAAGTTGAAAGTTAAAAGTTGGAAATGGACAGTGAAAAATTAAATATCCGCAATACTTCTGTGGGACGGGAAGTTTTTGATTGTGTGCGCAAAAAATATGTTGCTCTCACACCCGAAGAATTGGTGCGGCAAAATACAATTTTATATCTTGTAAACACAAAAAAATATCCTGTAAATTTAATGCGTGTTGAAATTGGCATGAAACTCAACAATATGCAAAAACGATGCGATATTCTTATTTACAATCGCAATTTAACGCCGCTGTTAATGGTTGAATGTAAGGCTGCTACCGTAAAAATTTCGCAAGATAGTTTCAATCAGCTTTCGCGATACAATTTAATATTTAAAGTTCCGTATCTCGTAGCCACCAACAGTATCGACACATATTGCTGCAAAATAGATTTTGAAAACCAATCATATAAATTTCTTAACGAAATACCCGAATTTGGAGATATATGTTAGAATTTTGAAGTTATTATTTTCACAACATATTTAATAAAACTCATTTAGTTAAGGCTTTGCAAGCAATTTTTTATATGTTTCCAACGCCGTACAGAGAAAGGTAAGGCTATATCCGAGTTCAGAATTATCATATTTTTTGATTTGTCGATATAATTAATGTGCTTTGCATTAATAAGTATATGGTTATGTATTCTGATAAAATTAAATTTATTCAATTCTATTTCCAATGTTTTCAGCAAACGCGATGTTGTATATTTATCGGTCAAAGTAAAAATATCGCATACATACGATTCGCATACAATATGAGTTATTTCGGAAACAATAACTTGTTTTATAATCTTTTTGTTTTTGATTATTATTGCTTTTGTGTTTTGAATATCATAGTTCATCTTTCTGTTTTTTTTGTTTATTAATATTTTTTTTGTTTGTTGTATCTTGGTTCTTGTATCTTATCACACATTTTGCAGTCGGCTTTTGATATATTTCCAGCGACGTGTAGAGAACGGCAATTCTATATTCGATTTCAATATCACCGCTTTTTTTATCCTGTCGATATAGTTAATGTGCGTGGCATTTATAAGCGTGCTATTGTTTATTCGTATAAAATTATCGAAAACCGGCTCGTCTTCAAATGTTTTCAGCAATCGCGACATTGTAAATTTATCTGTTAAAGTAAAAATATCGCATAAATACGAATCGTAAATAATATGCGTAATTTCAGAAACTACAAGTTGTTTTATAATCCTTTTGTTTCTGACAATTATTGCTTTTGAGTCCTGAATGTTGTAGTTCATGTCTTTTGTGTTTTTATTGTTAATATTATACATTTATATTTTTTCTTGTTTTTATGTAAAAATGTTGTCGTATTTTTTTTGCACAACAAAAGTATTCAACAGATAAAAAAAACTTGGGACAAATTAGGAAAAAGTTAGGACAGATTAGGAATATCCTCATAATAAGCACGTAAAATATAGCATTTAACACTTATTGTTCGTTCATTTTTAACAAATAAGTGTTAATTATTAGTGGTTAATGGTTAATGATTAGTGGTTAATGATTAGTGATTAATGCTTAATGCTTAATGCTTAATGATTAGTGATTAGTGGTTAATGGTTAGTGATTAGTGATTAATGATTAGTGGTTAATAGCCACGAATTACACGAATTTACACGAATACTAAATAATGGTTAATGGCTAATTATTAATGGTTAATAACGACTAACGACTAAATACCAACGACCAAATACCGAATACGTGAATACTGAATACCGAATACCGGTTAATTCTTAATTCTTAATTCTTAATTTTTAATTACTCTCCTGGTACAGCAGTTTTTTGTAGCTATCTGGCGATAATCCGTAACGTTTACTAAACAAACGCTGAAAATTTCTGCGCGAACCAAAACCCGACATAAATGCTATTGACTCAATGGTATGTTTATTTTCGAGAAATAAATTACGTGCATAGTTCAACCGAAACTCGCTGATGTAATCGGTAAATGTCATTCCTGTGTGTTGTTTTATTGCATTGGTTATGTATTTTTCGTTTGTATTTAGCATATTTGATATTTCTTTGCGGGTGATTTCTGTATTGACGTAAATATTATTGCTTTTCATAAGTTCGTTGAGAAGGTTAAACAAATTTTCTTCTTCGTTGTAAGTAATGTCATTGTCAGTTTTCAAAAACAGTTGTAATTCTTTGGTTCGCGCACGTTCTTTTTCAAGTTCAACAGCCAACCTGTCTTGTTCCTTAATTTGTTGCACCAAACCACGATTTTTAGATTTTAAACGTCGTTTACTCCGCATCACCAACCATATTATTACTGCCAATAACAAACACGCGCCCGTCAACGCTACTGCCACTGTTTGCGAAATGCGCAACGACAAGCGGCTTTTTTCTGCCTGAGTTTCTATTTTATCTAATTCATAAAGGGTGCGCAATTCATTTATTTGGCTGAAAAATTGCTCGTTATTGAGCGAATCTCTTGACATTAACACGCGCTTGTATTCGGCGGCAGCTTCTTTGTAACGTCCGGTATTTTCAAGAATAGACGCTTCCGTTTCCATAGCGGCAAGGAAACCAAACGACAATTGGTTACCTTCAAAAAGAGAAATTATTTTACGATTATACGCTAAGGCTTCCGTGTAATTTTTGGTTTCATGGTAATATTTTTCATGTGCATTGTCGAGCAGGTAGGCGTAAAATTCGCCCCATTCGGACTGAAACATGGCGTTCATCTTTAAAAGATGAGTATGAGCAACTTCCGGTTGTTTTTCGGCAAACGCCATAACCGTGTAAAATTCCAATATGTAATAATATGTTGTCAATTCATCATCCGGATTTGCCTTTTGGTAATCATCTAATTCTATGCGCATAGTGTCGATATAAACAATTGCCTCGTCATTTTTATCGCCCAACGAAACTAAGTCGGCTACTATATGCATATAATTTTCTACCGGCAGAAAACCGGGGTTTGAACTTTTCTTTGCTTTATATATACTTTCTTTATAATACTTTACTGATTGTTCATATTGTCTCATTTCGGTATAAATATAGGCAAGTGATGACAACATTCGCGCCATAGCCTTGTCGTCGTCAATATCTTTGGCTTCGTGCATGGCATCTTCGGCTTTGCGTAAAGCGACAATCAGTTTGTTTTCGTCAATATAACGCTGAATAATAGTTTGTTGTATAATAAAAAGAAATTGATATTGTTTGTGTTTGCGTGTAAAATCTTCGGCTTCCTTGCCAACAATAAAAATACTGTCGTTGTCGAACTGAGAGTAGTAGTATGATACCCGCAACGCCAGCTCCCGCGCCTGATTGACAATTTCATCATCGGCATCATTATTTTG
>JAITOP010000284.1 GCA_031289895.1 Prevotellaceae bacterium | reverse complement strand
ACATTGGCGTTTGTGCAATTAATAAGTTCGGCAAACTTAGTTACCGAAAGCGAACTTTGTTTTACTTTTTCTTCTATAATTTTTCCTATATGTATTTTGTTGGTTTTCATTTTGTTGTTGTTTAAATTTTCTAAAATAAAAAACCGTGAACTTATCATTGCTACTCTATGGCTCTGGAATGCCTTTGCTGCATAAATGAAAAAGCTCACGATTGCTCGCGAGCGTTGCAATTTCATATTTGCAGCTATTAAAAATTTTCCAGATTCAAGAATAGCAATATGTAAAAGTTAACGCTTTATTTTTTATTTTTTCCCGTTTATATCATAATATCATATTTTTTATTACAACAAAATTATAACTTTATTTTAATATAGAAATGAAAAATAAACAAATTATAAAGAATTAAAAATTAAAAATTAAGAATTAAGAATCGACTAAATACTACATACTAACGACTGAATACCGAATTTGGTAGAATTAAGAATTAAGAATTACTGCTGATGCGCTAATAATTAACAATCTTTAGTAAAAAACTTTTTGTATTCCTATGTGTTGAATATTAGTTAATTGTAAAATTTTAAATTTTAAAATTTCAGCAAATCCTTATACTCCATGCCGCAGGATTACAAATCCTGCCGGACAGTTTTTCACAATGAATATAAATGTTCTTTCAAATCAACAAAAAACAAATCAACAAAAAACAATCAACAAAAAACAAAACGTTTTACGATAAAAATCCTAATAATACGCCGGCTGCAACTGCGCTTCCTATAACGCCTGCAACATTTGGTCCCATTGCGTGCATTAAAAGATGATTTTTCGGGTCGTATTCTTTGCCTACATCTTCTGATACTCTGGCTGAATCGGGAACTGCCGAAACGCCTGCATTGCCTATAAGAGGATTTATTTTATTTCCTTCTTTCAAAAATAAATTAAAGAGTTTTACAAACAATACTCCTGCCATCGTTGCAACAATAAATGAACCTGCGCCTAAGCCAAATATTTTTAACGAACCCCAATTCAAAAAGTTTGTTGCTTGGGTTGATGCACCTACGGTTAAGCCTATTAATATTGTACAAATATCAATAATCGCTCCTCTGGCGGTTTCGGCTAAACGGCGCGTAACACCGCTTTCTTTAAGCAAGTTACCAAAAAATAACATTCCCAGCAATGGCAAACCCGAAGGCACTATAAAAGCAGTGAGCAAAAATCCGACTATCGGAAATAATATTTTTTCGTTAGATGCAACTACGCGCGGAGGTTTCATTCTTATCAATCGTTCTTTATTGCTTGTAAATAATCTCATGATTGGCGGCTGAATCACAGGCACTAACGCCATGTACGAATATGCCGCAATCGCAATTGCTCCCATCATATCGGGCGCAAGCCGCGATGACAGAAATATTGCCGTAGGTCCGTCTGCTCCGCCGATAATACCAATTGCTCCGGCTTGATTTGGGTCGAATCCCAAATATAATGCTGTTGTATATGCTGCAAAAATACCAACTTGTGCCGCCGCTCCGATAAGTAATAATTTCGGATTTGATATGAGCGCCGAAAAATCGGTCATTGCGCCAATGCCTAAAAATATTAGTGGCGGATACCAACCGTTTCGCACGCCGTGATATAAAATATTTAACACCGAACCATCTTCATAAACGCCTATTTTAAGTGATTCAAGGTGAGGAATATTTCCTATAATTATTCCAAAACCTATCGGGAGTAATAACATTGGCTCCCAATGCTTTTTTATAGCCATATAGATAAATGCCAGCCCAACCAGAATCATAATTATATGTCCTGCTGTTGCAGATGCAATACCTGTATAGTTCCAAAAGCTGCTTAGGTTTTCCGATAAAAAGCCAAAAAATCCTGTTTCCATAATCAACCTATTACTATTAAGTCGGCTCCTTCGAGTACAGAATCGCCTTTGTTTACTTTAACATCTACAACTTTTCCGTCGCTTTCGGCATTAATGCTGTTTTCCATTTTCATTGCTTCGAGTACAAAAAGTTTTTGTCCTGTTTTTACTGCATCGCCTACTTTTACGCAAACTTCAATTATAACTCCCGGAAGTGGTGATTTAATGATATTTGAGCCGCTGCTTGCTCCTGCCGCAGGTGTTACTTTTGTTACCGGAGCGGATGATGTTGTTGGTGTTGCAACTTTTGTTGTTACAATCTGACGAACAACCGGCTGACGCATTGGTTTGTCAATTTCAACAGAATATATAGTTCCGTTTACTTCTACTTCGGCATGAGTATCTTCTACGCTTGCTATATTTACAATATACTCGCTGCCGTTTATTTTCATTTTAAATTCTTTCATTGTTTATATAAATTTTATTTTATTTACTTTTTTTAACTATTGGTGTTTCACGTAACGATTGAAGTTTTGAATTCCATGGCGAATATATTTTATCTTCGCGTTCGATTGTTACAACCATATCTTCAAAATCGTGAATATCATCCTGATACAATCGCAATGCCAATGCAATTGCTGCATAAATATCGCCTGTTTCTTCGCCTGCATGTTCTACTTTATCAATATCAATTCCTTGTGCCTCTGCTGCTTTCTTCTTGCTTGTTTTTAAATGAAATTTTGCAAGTTGTTTGAAACATACAAATAATAATATCAATACGCTAAATACAACAACTATTGCTGTTGCCGATATTACAGCTCCGTATGGGTCGCGTAAACCAAGTCGTTCGGATGCGCTTATTTCATTATAAGTATTGTTTTGTAATGAGGGAGTTACACGTTCCGAAATTGCCCATTCATCGTTTCTGTTTTTTGCGTAGCTTGTATTTGCTTCAAGTTTTGGATATTTAACTTGGTCTATCAGTGTTTTTCCATCGTTACTGTAAAGCGCAATGTAACCTCCATCGGGATTTAATTTAAAATTTGTATAAAGAGGTCCATGATAATCAATACCATCTGCCCAAATCAATAAATATTGTTGTGATTGTATTTTTGTTTCTTTAATTCCTTGTGGGATTCTGTATTTTTTCGGATTGTTTACATCATCGGTTACGTAACAGCCGCCAATATCAATAGTTCCGTATTTTGGATTGTATATTTCAAACCATGTGCTGTGTTGTGCGTAATTATCTACTATATTTTCGGTATTATTCGAAAGAATTTCGTTTAATCTTAAATCAGATGTAGTTTGAGCATAAGATGCAAACGATATAAACGTTATCGCAAATAATACAAATCCTTTTCTTAATCTTTTCATTTTCATATAAATTACAATGGTAAATTATCGTGTTTTTTTGGAGGATTTGTGAGTTTCTTTGTAGCGAGTTGTTTGAGGGCGCGAATTATACGAAAACGTGTGTTTCGCGGCTCAATAACATCGTCGATGTATCCGTAGCGTGCTGCGTTGTATGGGTTGGCGAATGCTTTGCGGTATTCGTCTTCCTTTTGTGTTGACAGGGCTTTGGGGTCTTCGGCTTCTTTAACTTCTTTGCTGAATAGTACTTCTATTGCTCCCGAAGGTCCCATAACTGCAATTTCTGCCGTAGGCCATGCGTAGTTAATATCGCCGCGCAAATGTTTTGAACTCATTACGCAATAAGCGCCGCCGTAGGATTTACGTAATGTAACCGTAATTTTGGGAACTGTTGCCTCGCCATAAGCGTAAAGTAGTTTTGCGCCGTGAAGGATAACTGCGCCGTATTCTTGTCCTGTTCCCGGTAAAAATCCCGGAACATCAACCAGAGTAACGATAGGAATATTGAAAGCATCGCAAAAACGCACAAAACGCGCGGCTTTACGTGATGCGTTAATATCAAGAACTCCTGCCAGAACTTTTGGCTGATTTGCTACAATTCCTACCGAAACGCCGTTGAAACGTGCAAATCCTGTAATTATATTTGCTGCAAAGTTTTTTTGTATATCAAGAAATTCGCCATTGTCAACTATTGATGCTATAACTTCGTACATATCATACGGTTTGTTAGGATTATCGGGAATTATCTCGTTAAGAGAATCTTCCAAACGGTTGATAGCATCTTCGCAAGGTATTACGGGTGTTTCTTCCATATTGTTTTGCGGAAGGAAACCTAAAAGTTTTTTGATAAGTTCTATGCCATCTTCCTCATTATCAACGGCAAAATGTGCAACGCCCGATTTTGTTGTGTGTATGCTTGCTCCGCCAAGTTGTTCTTGTGTAACATCTTCGCCTGTAACTGTTTTCACAACTTTTGGTCCTGTAAGAAACATATAACTTGTTCCTTTTGTCATAATTGTAAAATCGGTAAGCGCGGGAGAATAAACCGCTCCGCCGGCGCAGGGTCCAAAAATTCCTGATATTTGAGGAATTACGCCTGATGCCAAAATGTTACGTTGAAAAATTTCGGCATAACCGGCAAGTGCATTTATACCTTCCTGAATACGTGCGCCGCCCGAATCGTTAAGTCCTATAACGGGTGCGCCCATTTTCATTGCCTGATCCATAACTTTGCATATTTTCAGTGCAAGAGTTTCGGAAAGCGAGCCTCCAAAAACCGTAAAATCCTGAGCATATACATAAACCAATCGTCCGCCGATTGTGCCATATCCCGTAACAACGCCGTCGCCAAGAAAATGTTCTTTTTCGATACCGAAATTTACGCAACGATGTTGTACAAACATGTCAAATTCTTCAAAACTACTTTCGTCGAGCAACATAGCGATGCGTTCGCGTGCAGTGTATTTTCCTTTTTGGTGCTGAGAGTCGATACGTTTTTGTCCGCCGCCAAGTCGTGATTTCTCGCGCAGTTCAATCAACTCTTTAACTTTTTCTAATTGATTACTCATATCTGTTTTTTGCTTTTTATTATTTTAATTTTCATGTTAATTGCTTTAACAGCAGATTATTGTTGCGGATATTCGCAAAATTCGGTAAGCACACTTACTGTTGATTTTGGATGTAAAAAAGCGATGTTTAAGCCCTCTGCTCCGCCGCGCGGTGCTTTGTCAATAAGTTGTACTCCTTTGGCTGCAACTTCGTCAAGCGATTTTTGCACGCTGTCAACTGCAAACGCAACGTGATGAACGCCTTCGCCTCGTTTTTCTATAAATTTGGCGATAGTGCTTTCGGGACTCGTTGGTTCAAGCAATTCAATTTTGGTTTGCCCAACTTTGAAAAATGCTGTTTTTACTTTCTGGTCGGCTACCTCTTCAACAGAATAGCATTTAAGACCTAAGATTTCTTCATAATAAGGAATCGCCTGT
This sequence comes from Prevotellaceae bacterium, assembly GCA_031289895.1. GTDB lineage: Bacteria > Bacteroidota > Bacteroidia > Bacteroidales > UBA932 > JAIRKV01. The sequence continues at coordinate 304 of JAITOP010000284.1, read as the reverse complement.
TCTAATGACTTTACCGCAATTCCAAGATGTTCAATGTGTGAAATATTCATTTTATTTTTTTGATTTTTGATTTTAATTTAAACTACAAAAGAAATATTCCACAAAGATAGCGATTTAATAACAAATGTTCCAAATATTGTTACAAAAAAATTAAAAAATATGTATTTATATGGTATTCCGTATTCTGTATTCAGTAATTCAGTATTTGGTATTTGGTCGTTAGTATTTAGTCGTTGGTCGTTAGTATTTGGTATTTGGTCGGTTTTTTAAATTGTAGATTATGTGATTTTTTCTGTGTAATCTG
>JAITOP010000195.1 GCA_031289895.1 Prevotellaceae bacterium | reverse complement strand
TCGCCAAAGCATCTTTACTCATTTCCGGAATCTCGCTCAAATCAACTCTAAGGGCATAATCGCCAAAGTCGATACCCATCGCAAGCAACTGTCCCAACGAATTTGTAGTTGGAACGTTGTCCACATTGGTTACGGGACTTGCCGCAACCCTACCCATGCCCAAGATAGTGAGCATACACACAAATAAAAAAAATTTCTTTTTCATCTTTCAAACAAATAATAATATTTAATAAATAATAACTTTTTTGATTATAAAGCGAGGTAGCAAATAAATGCTCCTTCACTACCTCGTTTTAATCATACATACATGCCCTTACATAAACGATAATGCTTTTTTTCCAAAATTATGATTACCTTTGCAGCATAGTTTCTTAAAATTAAATAGAAATAAAATGGTACTTATAGCTTTACAATCTTTTATTGCATCTTACTGTATAGTTTCTATTATGCAGGGAAAGGTGTTTTTTCCCGTAATAATCAATTTGTTGCTTCAATTTAATTTTTCTTTTTCCGATAATTCTACGAACAGACCCAAATTCAATAAAACCATCGGTATTTGGCTATTAGGCAAAAATAACTTCGAAAAATGCCGGGTATTTGCCGGTTGCTTCTGATACCGGTAAATACCCTCGCAACCCAAGCGGTTGTTTTTGAAACAGAAGCCGTTCATGACTTGATTGGAAAATTTGGAGTTCAGATTTTTTGAAAAGTTTTGAATGATATGGATTTGAAATTGAATTAGAAATAAGTAAAAAAAATATAAATTAAAGAATATGAATATAAAATATAAATTAACAGTATTGGTCCTCTTGTTTGCGATAATTGGAACAGTAGGATGTGGAAAAAATGAAGAAGCTCAATCAAATGAAGATATGTTTACAACAATATTGAAATCTGCACCGTTTTTTGAGCAAGAAAATTTACCTGAGTGGCTTTTGATTAAAATTAGCGAGATAGAATTTTTATATAGCGAGGATAGCAAGGAGTTCTTTATTTGTAAAGTGAGAATATTTCAAGGGGAATGGAATAAACAAATCGTTTATCTTATAATGGAGAATTTAAGTTCATGTCTTTTTTGCAAAATATATTACGAAAATGGAGAAAACATCGTATTTAATGACACGCCTTTTGAAGATTTTTCTACCTCAAGCAAAAATTGGATACAAATCTATGAATACGGCTATGCAATGGGTTTTTAATTTATTAAACATTATTTAAAATGAAAAAGTTTTTGTGTATAATTTTGTTACTGAATGGGCTATACGCTCATAGTCAGTTCATCGTAAAAGATGATGTGTATGATTTTCCTATCAAGCAGGGAAGTAAAGAATGGGCAGAAATAGAATCCGTTGAAAAACGTATTACAGCCTTACAAATACCGGATAATGTCTTATTGGATATTTCTACTGAAGGTTTGTTGGAAACATGTCTAGCCTTTCCGTATTTGATTGATATATTGTTTTGTGATAACTATCAAAAAGGATTTGAAGCGTTAGTAGCTGAATTCAACGGATTTCAAGAGCTTCTTAAACGTAAAGATTTAATAACTGTATTGTTGAACAAATACAAAAATTTAACTACAGATGTAACAAGTCTTCGATATCAAAATAGTGTAGAGCAGGGAAAATTTTCTTTTCGCCATTTTGTTTTAGAGTTTATGTTGACTCAAGATGTGGTTTTTAAAAATTTGAATTTGGAACAGGAGAGACAGTTGTTTTTATTAACCGCTGAACATAAAAAAATAAAAAACAGCTACTTGGACATATTCAGTAATCTGAATTTTCTGTCGACAAATGTGTTGTATGCCAAGAAAATAATAAATGACCCTAATTTCAAATTTGAGAGTATAGAACAAAAGAAAGCTATATCAGATTTTGTAAATGCTCCTTTGTATATTGACCAACAAATAATTGGTGATTTAGAAAAACAGGTAATGTTAAATATTAAATAGTATTAGTTATGAAACGAATTTTTATAATAATTTTATGTTTCACATTGTATTCCTACAATGAGGGCATAGCCCAGTCAGCATCAGATTATACGCAGGTTACAAATGTAAGGACGCCGAATAATTCTATTGTTCAAGGAGCATATTCTTTTAATGGTACTGATGACTCTTTCTCTTCCACACAAATTTCGGCATTAGTTTCTTATTTAACTGTGAATTATGGAGCGGAACTTATTAGTTTACCTACATACCAATATAATTGTCATGCCTATGCATGGCATGTTTCGGAGGGAGGTAATAATGTATGGATTGGTCTTCATCCGAGTGAAGTTACTGCCGAAGATATTTATTGGACAGATGGAAGTTATGTCGAAGTACCGGAAAGTATTGCAACAAAAGTATCCTACCATCAAAATGGAAATCATTCTGCTGTCAGATTAAACAGTACTTGGTATCAGTCTAAATGGGGTTCGTCTGCATTAGTAAAACATCATCCAAATGATGTCCCTCCAATATATCAGGCATCAATGACAAAAAAGTATTATATAAAAATGTATATCACCGGTCCCACTACGGTATGTAATGCCGGCAGCAGTATCACATATACCATAGCAAATAAACCTGCCAATGCGACAGTTACATGGAGTTGCAGCAGTAATTTGCAATTATCGAGTACAAATGGTAGCACAAGCAATAGCGCTAACTTTTTAGCTAAAGGCAGTCAATCTGCTTGGGTACAGGCTGTAGTAAATATTGATGGGACAAATAGTACGCTACCTCAGTTTTTCGCTACAATATATGATTTTGCAGGTCTTCTTACAACAGGAGGACAATCACGGACTTTGCCTGCGTATGGAACAGCGCCTACTCTTATAAGTACGGGAACTACAGATGTAATTTTGAACTCCTTGCTGAATACTACACTTTCATGGTCATTGGCTCCAGGTTCTCCATCCTTAAGTTGGTCGTCATCCGGTGGCACCCTGATTTTTTATACTCTCAGTAGCACTGCAGTGTATCATTTTATTGCTACAATGCAAAACTCTGTATGCGGAACGAAAACAGCTCATTATTATTTTAGTGCAGACCCCAGTGTTACTTACATTCGTTCTTTATATAATCCGCAGTCGAATATTTTGACCGTAGATTTCGCGGATGAACTGCAAGCCGCCTCGGAGTCATTGACGAAAACAACGAAAACGACAAAGTCCTACATAGTCAGATTATTTGATTTCTACGGTTCTTTGGTAAAACAGGGAAGTTCGGCGGGAGAGTCTATTTCATGGAATTTGTCCGGTCAAGCCAATGGAATATATATTGTAAATATATACGATGCAAACACGAATAGCTTATTACAGGCAATAAAATTCATAAAAAAATAGGGA
>JAITOP010000057.1 GCA_031289895.1 Prevotellaceae bacterium | reverse complement strand
AATGATATGGAATCCGTTGGCAAAGAAATGTATCGCATCGTTAAAAAGGATGGTCATATTTGCATTGTTATAGGAAACACTACTTTTAAAGATGTTAAAATAAATTCAGCAGAAGTTTTTTATGATATTTTGCAGTCAATTGGATTTAAAGAAGAAGAAATAATAAAAAGAAGTATTCCAAATAAATTAATGCCAACTATTCGCGATAAGAATACAGGACGATTTTCTAAAAAAGATAATGAAAATTCAAAACAAGTTTATCCGGAAGAATATATTTTGATTCTGAAAAAATAATATTTATGGAAAATAAAACATTCAAAATACGACCGTATGCTCGCTTGCTCACTATGCTTGGTGAACAATTGATAACGAACGAACAAATTGCTTTGGCAGAGTTGATAAAAAATGCTTACGATGCAGATGCAGATTGGGTGAAAGTCAGTTTTGTTGGGTTTGGCGAAAAAATGAAAATTTTAGATAGTTCCAAAATCGTAATTGAAGACAATGGTTGTGGAATGTCTTTGGAAACCATTGAAAAAAGTTGGATGAATCCAGCCACACCAAATAAAAAAGCAAAATCAGGCGAAGATAGACGCTCGAAAAAATATGGAAGAGTAATACAGGGTGAGAAAGGCATTGGTCGTTTTGCAATACTGAAGTTGGGGCAAAAAATAAGTATAACAACTCGTCAAAAAGATAATAACGAAGAATTTGTAATTGACTATGATTTATCGGCTTACGACAATGATTTTTTGACTGTTAATGGCAAAGAAAAAGAACTTTTTATTGATGATATTTCTATTAATGTAACTGTCCAAACGCCAACTCAAATTACAAACAGGAATGTTGTAGTGAATAGCAAAAAATTTGAGAATGAGAATGAACAAGGAACTAAAATAGAAATATCAAGCATAAAAGGCGAATGGAGTAAAGCGAAAATAGAAGGGGTAGATAAGGAATCTAAAAAACTTCAATCCATCTTTGATAAGATATTTAAAAAACAATCCACCGACAATTTTGAGATTGGATTTGAAATTAATAAAGAACGAGTAAACATATCAGATAAAACAATAGACCAACTATCCAATTTACTCAATTACAGTGCTGTACTTAAAATTACAGACGGCAAATATAATCAGAAAGAACATTATTTTGAATTTAAGCAAAATGGTATTCCTATAAAACTAAATCTAACGGACCCTGTTATTTCGGGATTAACTGTGTTTAAAAACTATACATTTAATACAGACTTGTTTGGAAATTCTGAAACTAATTGTGGCAATTTTAATTTTAACTTTTTTGTTTTTGATTTTATAGCAAAAAAGGAAACTCGTTATTATCTTGATAGTAAAGAAAAAGAAATAATAAAAGACCACAGAATTTATCTCTATCGTGATAAAATACGAGTTGCACCTTATGGAGACCCTGATAATGATTGGATTGGCACAGATAAAAAAAGAGCAGTGGGACGCTCTGGCGATTATTTGAGTAACGACCAAATTGTTGGTTTTGTTGATATTACTAAAAAAGACAATCCAAATTTGAAAGACAAAACCAATCGCGAAGGATTAATTGAAACGGGTAATGCAATCAAAGATTTTATCGTTTTACTTCAAACCATATTATTATATGTTCGCCAACACCCTTATGCACAGTATAAGCAAAGAGTAGAACAGGAAGAAGAACAAAAAATCAATAAATTGCGAGTTGTGGACAGCAAATTTGCGGCTCTCAAAGAAAGCATAAAGGGTAACACTATCGCAATGGCTGCTTATAACGATGTATTCAAATCATACAAAATTGAACAAGATTTTTATAAAAAACAACTTGACACGACAACCGATTTGGCAGGTGTTGGACTTTCGGTTGAAACTGCCTCTCATGATATTATGATGATGCTTGGCAAAGGGATTGAAGCCATTGATAATTTGATAAAAGGTATAGAAGGCAAAGTGCTTTCCGATAAAGAAGTATCGGAAGAATTGCTCACAATTAGAGGCATTTTTTCTTTTGTTGATGCTCAAATGAGAGACATTCAACTTTTATTTAAATCCTCAAAACAAAGGCGCAGACCAATACGGGTAAACGATATTTTAGAGAAAGTTGTAACTATATACAAGCGAACTTTGCAACGCGAAAATATTACTATTAATGTAGAAAAGAAAGGTTCGCCTGTTGTTGCAAAATGTACGGATGCTGTTTTGTTGCAACTGCTAATAAACTTGTTTGACAATGCTGTTTATTGGTTGTCGGTAATTAATATTCAAGGTAAAAGGATTACCATAACATTGGATGGAGAAAGACAGCAACTCGTATTTTCAGACAATGGTCCCGGGATAAGAGAGGATGACAGTCCTTATATTTTTGAGGCATTTTATTCAGGAAAAGAAGAAGGCAGAGGCTTAGGTTTGTATATTGCCAGACAATTACTAAACCGAATGGGATATTCCATTGAATTGGCGGAGTTGAAATCAGAAAAAATATTATCAGGAGCAAACTTTGTTGTGAACTTTATTAAATCAGAAGAAAATGAATGATGTATTAGAACTGTTTAAAGGCGTTGGGGTTATTATTGACGACGCATTGGCAAATTCAAACTCAACAGATATTATTTGGCAAATCAAAAAGTCTTTCGAGTCTAAAAATATTCCTATTTTACCTTATAGCGAATTACCAAACAATGAAAGTATTGCCAACTTTAATACCGTAAGTTTTCTTTTATTAGACTGGGATTTGTACGGTTTACAAATGGAATTAGGAGTAACAAAACCACAAACAGCAACAGATGATAATATTGAATTTATCAATGAATTCAACAAAGTTTGTTTTGCGCCAATCTTTATTTTCAGTAATGAGAATACGGATGATATAAAAAATAAATTAATCCAAGCAAATCTTTATGATGCAGATAGAAACAATCATATTTTTGTGGAGTCAAAGGGAAATGTCAAACAAGCACGGACATTATTTAGTAAAATAAAAACATGGTTGAGTAAAACGCCGTCTATGTATGTTTTGAAAGAATGGGAAAAATCAGTGAATCAGGCCAAAAGAGATTTATTTCGAGATTTTTACGATACAAATCCTAATTGGACAAATATTCTCAAACAAACATTCAAAACAGATGGTGTCGATGAAAATCACGAATTATCAGCGTTGATTTTTAAAAATCTAATGGC
>JAITOP010000056.1 GCA_031289895.1 Prevotellaceae bacterium | reverse complement strand
TCATTGCGAGCTTGCGAAGCAATCCAGAGTAAATAAGCAATTTACTGGATTGCTTCGGGCTACGCCCTCGCAATGACGGATACCGCGCGAAGTATAACACGAATGTTTTTTATCCGTGTAAATTCGTGTAATTAGTGCAAAATATTTTTTTTATTCGTGTAAATTAGTGTAATTAGTGGCAAATTATTTACCCGTCCAACAGGAGTACTGAATACTGAATATAAAATGAACAAACGACTAACGACTAAATACTAACGACTAAATACGGAATTACGGAATACGGAATTACTGAATACGGAATACAATTTTTTTTACTACATTTGCGCAATTTTTGAACATAAAACATAAAAATATGATATTAGTTGCCGATAGCGGTTCTACCAAAACAAGCTGGTGTGTGATTGACACACAGGGAGATAACGTTTATATCGAAACAAGCGGATTAAACCCTTGTCTTCAATCGGAAGATGTAATTTTAGCTGAATTACAAGTAAATCTTTATCCGAAAATAAACGGTGAAATACAACAAATTTTCTATTACGGCACAGGCGTAACAGCCGAAAAACAAAGCGTAATGACAGAAATACTGAAAAAAACATTTCCGTCGGCAACGACAGTCGAAGCCTATTCTGATTTGCTCGGAAGTGCACGCAGTGTTTGCGGAAACAATGCAGGAATCGCCTGTATTCTCGGCACAGGTTCAAATTCGTGCCTGTTCGATGGAAATAATATTATTGATGCTGTGAACTGCGGCGGATACATTCTTGGCGACGAAGGCAGCGGAGCAGTGCTTGGACGTAATTTGCTGAACGCCTTTCTAAAACGCGATTTGTCGGATAAAATTCACGCCGATTTGGTTACAAATTATAATCTGTCGTATGGATATATAGTTGAAAAAGTTTATAAAACACCAATGGCAAACACGTGGATGGCAAGTTTCACAAAATATCTTAACGAAAATCAAAACGAACCGTGCATACGCAAAATTATTGTTGAAAGTCTTGACGCTTTTTTTGCGAAAAATGTTGAAAAATATGCCGGTTACAAAAACTATCAGGTGCATTTTATAGGTTCGATAGCCTATCATTTTAAACCTTTGCTTGAAGAAATCGCCAAACGCCGCCAAATCACAATTGGCAATATCATTCAAGCACCCATAACCGAATTGGCAAATTACCATAAAAAACATTAGAATATAGATAAAAAATTTTAATATTAACTGATAAATGCAAAAAGTTACAGAACAACAGTCGTATTACGATAATCTCGAACAAATGAGCACGCACGATTTGCTCATGAATATCAACAACGAAGACAAACACGTTCCGCTTGCAGTGGAAAAATGTATTCCCGAAATTGAAAAATTGGTAGATGGAATTGTTGACCGTATAAATCGCGGCGGTCGCTTATTTTACATAGGAGCAGGCACAAGCGGACGGCTTGGTATCCTTGACGCATCCGAAATTCCGCCTACCTACGGCGCTCCTTTTGAATTAATTATAGGACTTATTGCGGGAGGCGATACTGCAATTCGGCGTGCGGTAGAATCAGCCGAAGATAAAATTGACGGCGCATGGCGGGATATGTTGCAATATAATCCTACTGCCGCCGATATTCTGGTAGGAATAGCAGCATCAGGAACAACACCTTATGTGATTGGCGGATTGCGCGATGCCCGTAATCACGGAATGTTAACGGCAAGCGTTACCTGCAATCCCGATTCGCCCGTAGCCGCCGAAGCCGAAATAAAAATTGAAGTTATTGTAGGTCCCGAATTTGTAACAGGAAGCACGCGAATGAAATCGGGAACAGCGCAAAAACTCGTGCTAAACATGATTTCGACAACAACAATGGTGAGGCTCGGAAAAGTAAAAGGCAACAAAATGTTTGATATGCAACTTTCTAACAAAAAACTTGTTGACCGAGGCAGCCGAATGATTGCCGAAGAAACAGGCTTATCGTACGAAGAAGCAAAAAGTATGTTGTTGGAATATGGCTCTGTACGCGCTGCCGTAAATGTTTTTATTCGGGAAAACCGAAAAAATAAACGTGAAGACCTTAGCCAAAAATTTAAAAAATAAATTTGCCGGATATTAATGAACGAACTTCCGTCGATATTACTAAATGCTGCTGTAGATGAGTTTTCCAAACTTCCGGGCGTAGGCAGAAAAACGGCTTTACGTTTGGTTTTGCATTTGGTGAAACAGCCGGTTGAAAATGTCGAAAAATTCGGAAATGCTTTTATCCGACTTAGAAACGAAATAAAACATTGCAAAATATGTAATAATCTTTCGGATAACGATATTTGCGAAATTTGCTCTAATCAGCATCGAAATCAAAGCATAATTTGCGTTGTAGAAAACATTCGCGATGTTTTGTCGATAGAGAGAACACAGCAGTTCAACGGATTGTATCATGTTTTGGGCGGCATAATTTCGCCAATGGACGGAATTGCGCCAAGCGATTTAAATGTAGATATGCTTGTGCAACGAATTAAAAATGAAAACGTAAAAGAAGTTTTGCTTGCCCTTAATACAACAATGGAAGGCGAAACTACATGCTATTACATTCATAAAAAAATATATATGCTCAATGTAGAAATAACAACACTTGCACGCGGCGTAAGCTTTGGAGACGAACTTGAATACACCGACGAACTAACTTTGGGAAAATCAATACTTAACCGACAACCTTTTATTAAATGAAGAATTAAGAATTAAGAATTAAAAATTAAAAATTAAAAATTAAAAATTAAAAATTAAAAATTAAGAATTGAAAATTAAAAATTAAAAATTAAGAATTAAGAGTTAAAAATTAAGAGTTGAGAATTGAAAATTAAGAATTGAAAATGCCCCCCAACCCCCTAAAGGGGGAGTTTGGCAGTACAGCAAAAGTCCCCTTTAGGGGATTTAGGGGCGAAAAAAATAATTATTCGTAATTTTTAATTCATAATAGAAAAAGTCCGAAGGACTTAAATGTGAATAACCCCGTATGTAGCGCAGCGGAATGCGGGGATGAGAAACTAAAGCAAAAAGAGTGCGGAGCACAAAAGCAGAATAGAAGTACTACTGCTCACCCGCACGACGTGAAGAATTAAAAATTAAAAATTAAGAATTAAGAATTAAGAGTTAAAAATTAAGAGTTGAGAATTGAAAATTAAGAATTAAAAATGCCCCCCAACCCCCTAAAGGGGAGTTTGGCAGTACAGCAAA
>JAITOP010000335.1 GCA_031289895.1 Prevotellaceae bacterium | reverse complement strand
TTGGGCGAGATGTACAATATCGCGGAAGTATATATCAACGGGCAGTCTGCCGGCGTATGGTGGCAACCGCCATTCGTACAGGACATCACCAAGCTGTTGAAAGACGGAGAAAACAAATTATTAATCAAGGTTGTCAACCTGTGGCCTAATCGTTTGATCGGCGATGCTTCGTTGCCGGAAAATCAACGCCTAACGCAGACCAACATCAAGAAGTTTACCAAAGACCATCCTCTGCGTCCTTCCGGATTGGTCGGTCCCGTAAATTTGAAAATATATGATTGTGATAAATAATTCAACTTTTCTACCGAGTGATACAGTCCTACGAACTGTAAAGCCATGCGTTTATGAAATTTAGGTGTAACATAAGTATTCGTATAATTTTTAATCAGTTATAGCGCAAAAAAAATTCTTTTGTCCCTTTCGAAATTTTCGAAGGCATGAAAATCGGTTGATTTTGTCTTTTCGAAATTCATAGCTTGTTAATCGGCTGTATTTTTTGCTATTGTTCAGAGTTATTTTATAAAAAACGGTCAAAAGTAATTGTTTTTTTTCAATATACCAAATGTAATCGGGGTTTTCAGGGCAAATCGTAAAAAAATATCAATCTGTTTCGATATGTCTTCGAACAAAGTCTGTGAACAAGCCTTATTTTCTGTATTTATATTTCAATGCTTTGAGGTTATTATTTTTTATTTCATTCGTAAGTACGCCGATAACAAATTGAACGGTTATTACATTACCCTTTAAATCAACCACATTACTCATAGTATAATCTACTATATTATATTTTGCTTTGAGTCCAAGATAAAAATTGCTTTTAATGTAATATCTATAGCCGATACCCATGTTGAAATTATAACTATTTGCAGAAGCTACTTTTATATCCATATCTTTATTCTCTTTCAATGCAGTAAATATATCTACTGCAACGCCGCCGGTTAACTGTAATTCATGTCCTCTGACGGTATAAATATCTCTCCCGACATCAAAACCAAAATATACGCCGTAAAAATTGTCTGTTATTTCTAATTCGCCGGTTTCTTCCCGTTTCGCATAATATTCATTAGCCGACTTCAAAAATTTATAAGTCATTGTCAAATCATAATTCATTTTCTTGTGTTTACTTCCCACTTGAAGACCAAAATCCGGATGCATGCCTAATGTTTTTAATCTGCCTGTTGGCATCCAAATGCCGGTTATCCAAGCCAAGTGAATTTCCGACATGTTTAAGGATTGTTTCACAGCCTTGTCATATTCTTTGTTTAATGTATTTGTTTCGTAGCGGTTGGATTGAAGTTTGGGGAATATGGTATCGCAATTATCGCTATAAAATTCACACCAAAGATATTCTATTTTGTCGGCATCGTATTCCGATTTCAAGTTTTCAAATTCTTTTCGGGTAAAATTGTCAAATTCCTGCCCGACGGGAATAAATCCATAATAGGGTTTATATTCATCGTAATGATAAAAGTTGCTGTGTTTTATCATATCATTTCGATTTTGATAATTAAAAATGTGAGATAAAACGCCTTCGGTAAGTAAAGAATCCTGATAGTTTTTTTCTCTTAGCGCCAATAATAGTTTAGCTCTCTGTATCGGCTCTCTGTTTCCGCATTTGCTTTCCCAATAACTCAATAGATTTTTTGCCGAATCAAGTTGATTTTCCGTAAAATATTTTTCATAAAGCAAGGAGCAATTATAGGAAATATCACTACAATCCAACTGTTTTTTTGTCATTAAATTATCGAAATCCTGCGCTTGACTTTTAAAGCAGGTAAGCAAAAGAATAATTAAACCTATTTTTCTCATATTATATTTTTTAAAATTAATTCTTACTTAAACAGATTAGAATGAGTAATTGTTTTCATTTTAAAAATTATTAACACCTTACTAAAAATATCAATGCCTATCAATAAGGAACATAGGTTTTTACTGGTGAGCCATGGTGTCCGGAGCCGGTAGCTACTAAACGAAAAGAGCGAAAAACGGGACTCGAACCCGCGACCCCGACCTTGGCAAGGTCGTGCTCTACCAACTGAGCTATTTTCGCATTTTATCATTGTCTCTTTTGGTAAGCTAAACTTGCCAAGGTCGGAATCCTTATCTAATTCTTGGGGCAAGGTCGTGCTCTACCAACTGAGCTATTTTCGCATTTTATCATTTGCTCTTTACTGAGCCATTTTCGCATTTGCGACTGCAAAGGTAAAAAAATAAATTCAATTATCAAAAAAATAAATGAATTTTTATCTAAAAATGTCGTCAATTTCTTCCGGAGCTGTCGATTTCACTTCTTCATTTTCGGTATATGAAGCACATGGATTTGTATAGAATGGCGAAATTTCGAACTCTTCGGAGGAAGAATATCCTAAGTCGGAACTCTCATACACTTTTTTGAAAAACTGACCGAGAATAGGTAGCGCCATAGTAGCTCCCTGCCCTTCAGACATCCTATCGAAATGGATATCGCGTTCTTCTCCACCAACCCAAGCTCCCGCTACAAGCGAAGGAGAAAATGCCATAAACCATCCGTCGGAATGATTTTGCGTCGTTCCGGTCTTTCCGCCCATTTGTACTGTAAGTCCGTGATTGCGACGCATCCTGTTACCTGTCCCCCCCGCATCAATTACACTTCTGAGCATAGACAGCATTTTATAAGCCGCATCTTCACTTATAACTTCCTGTATATCGGATGAAAATGTCGATATTA
>JAITOP010000318.1 GCA_031289895.1 Prevotellaceae bacterium | reverse complement strand
CGTTCCGCGTTGTGTTTTGCCGCTATTTTCCTTATTTTTGAGCCATTTACAAAAAATAATAGCTGATTTAGCAGTGGCTGTCCGCTAAAATTTGTACTTTTGTGCATTGATTAATCTGTATTTTAAGAGATCACAAAGATAATCAATGCGGCGGGATTTTGTATCCCGCTTTTTTTTTATGAATGGTTTAGCGGACAGTAGTGAAATTTTTTATACATTTTTACATCTTTTTCTGAAAAATGCTTTGATAATGATGATGTCAAAAGTGGTGGTGGTGGCGGTCAGCAGAGTGGCGGTGGACAATGAAAACGACCGCCACCCACCCACCCACCCCTCATCTTTCAAATATTGCTTTCACCGGATTTAACAATCTTTCCAAAAGCCGAGCGTCTTCTGTAACAATTTCGGCAGTGCCTGTCATTTCCTGACTGAATGCGAGAGTTTTGCCGCTTCAAAATCTGCCAAAGGAATAATATTATTTGCAAAAAGCAAATAATGCTACTAATTGTATGTTGTTGTGAGTGTAATTTAGTGTTAATTTTGCATACAAATAATAGCAATGAATCAGAAACGGAAAATATTAATCAAATTTGGCGAAAAAGTGAAAGAATTGCGAAAAACCCAAGGAATTTCGCAGGAAAATTTTGCCGAAAAAGCAGCCCTACATCGTACTTATATTGGTATGATTGAGCGTGCTGAACGCAATATTTCACTTTTGAATATCGAAAAAATTGCTAATGCACTCAAATTACGATAAAGTCCAATTATGAGGTTGGTGCGGAACTTGAGTTACAAGTCCTTTTCTTTGTAAGAAAAATCTTGCCTGACGAACTTCAATTTTCCATTTCTTTTCACCATTTTTATATTTGAAATTATCATCGCACATTTCGGGGTGAATATCTTGTACGAGTTGATAAATTTCTTCCGTTGTAAGTTGTTTGTTTTTTTCTAATAAATACTGAATGGTTTTTGCAAAAACACTGTGTCGTGCCTCTTTATTTTCGTAAGGTTTAACTAAAAGAATATCAATTTTTTGCTGTTGTTCGAGAAGTAATTTTAAGTCGGTATCTGTTCTGTGCTTTATTTGTTTTTCCTGAACTTTTTCTATTTTTTGACTTTCCTGAAAAATTTTTGACAGAAAATCTTTATCAAAAACAAGCCCTAATGAAGCATAATCTAAAACATCTTGTTTTACGGTTTTAATTGTCTTTTTGTCATCTATCAAAACACCATATTCAAAATTTGATTTTATGCCACCATAGGTTAAATTAGCAGAAGTAATTACGGCAAACAATTCGTCAATAATATAAATCTTAGCATGAAGTTTTGCTAAACTTGTTATAGTTGTTGCTTTGAAAGAATCGTACATTTTCAATATTGCAGACGGTTGTGTAACATTATCAACAATATTTCTGACAGACAAATTTGTCAATACTTGAATAGATTTATTTGCGGTATTTCCTATTGAATTAAGCATAATCGAAACCCCTGCATCGTTAATGTAAGGGCTTGAAAATACAATTTCGCTTTTTGCCTGATTAAAAACGCTACGAAATTCGCTTTCAAATGGACTTTTTAACAATTTTACCGACATTTTTCTATATTTCAAGCAAAAAGAATATATTCGCCAATGTTCTGACAGTAGTCATTTTTGTTATCTTCGTACCATTGTTTTTCTTCCAAAGTAAGATAATTGTCAAAACCATAATCAACAATAATACGAACAAAATCTTCGTGAAAACGCTCTGAATCTTGTCTATCTATGTTCAATAATTCATTGACCAATTTTTTATAATCTATGCTGCTACTTTCCATTGTTTTTTATATTTATTTGAAACTAATTTTTCAAAACCGTGTCGTGCCGTTTTAGTTTTCAAAGGGTTAAAAGTATAAACTTTTTCTTTTGAAAAAATAAACATAAATTCGTAGCAATTTGTGTAGGCGTTTGAACGCATAAAAGGTGTGTTCTTTTTGCGATAAATCATTACATCGTGAACATTAAAGCCAACCTCTTGAAAATACAGGCATTGACGAAAACTTGTCAATGTTCTATCACCGTTTTTGATTTTATCCCCTATGACCCAAACTACTACTCCGCCTTTTTTCATTACACGAAACAATTCTTTTGTAATATTCTCAAAATCAAAAGAAAATCCGTTGTAATTCCGCAAATCATCATACGGCGGCGAAGTAACTACCAAATCAATACATTCAGCAGGTAATTCTTTCATTCCTACCAAACAATCAACATTGTAAATATTATTTATTTCAAAATTTCCTAATTTCATTATGAGTAATATTTGATTTTGCAAAGGTAATAATAATATTCGGATTGATACCTATAATCGACGAAAAAATTTCCGTTCATTCGGATTTATAATCCGCAACAAAATCATAAAGAGAATGTAATTTTTTCGGATTATAAATCCTTATACTCTATGCCGCAGAATTACAAATCCTGCCGGACGGGTAATTCTTAATTTTTAATTCTTAATTTTTAATTGCTATGGCTTTTGCAATTAGCGGCATAGCGTCGGTGTATTTTTCAAATAATTCTACTGTGGTGTCAACGCCGACGTTTGTATGCATTTCATCATCGTTGTCTATCGGTATGCAGTAGCAAAAGCAAGAGTAGTCGGAATAAGCCGCGGTTTCGTCGTCATACTCAAAGGTATTAACAAACAAAAACTTTTCGCCGATTGCCTTAGATGCCGAAAGTAGTTTGTCTAATTGTTCCGTCGTGAGCTTAATGTTTTCTATGGTAAAGGCATTGCTGTAATAAATTTCCCACGACACATCTACAACCATATAAGCGGTAATATCGTAATCCGAAAGGTATTTACACAAGTTGTTTGCCCCTTGCATTCCGCATTCTTCGTTTCCCGTAAAGGCAACAAGAATGTTGTCATCAAATTTTCCGTTGAGCATGTTATATATTGCGGCGGCGTTTGTAATAGCGTTGTCGAATGTCCCCGTCAGTTTAGAACCTTTAATATCCACAAAAAAACGGCTCATAACGGTATCGATATGCGAGGAAATAACCGTATATTTTTTTGATTTACTTAATTTACCCTTACCATAAAGCAAGTACAAGTCATTGTGCAACGAGCCTGCATTCAACAACTCATAACCGGAGCAATCCAGCATTTCCTTAATAACGGCAAGTCGTGTTACATCAGTCCATTTTTTTCCGTCATCTTTTGATGAAACTGTTACGGCTTTTAATATGTCTATAAGTTGTTTATTCATAATTATTTTTTCTGTTTTTTTATTTATGTTTCTTCGTTCATTCGGATTTGCAATCCGAATGTTGGAATATAAGGATTTGTAATCCGCAACAAAATCATAAAGCAAATGTTTTTTTTCGGATTACAAATCCTGTTGGACGGGAAATATTATTTTTGTTTTTTAAAAATCAAATCCGGCAATTTTGGTATTGATTTTAATCTAATCATTTTATTTTCAAAATATCCTGTATAGCAATAACTTCCGTCGTCAAGTTGATATATATGCAAATCTCCTGACATGCTATCAAAACTGCTTGCCAACCGATAACGGTAAGTTGTAACATTCAATACATAAGAAGGTCCATAAATGCCGATAGTACATACATTTTCAGTCTCAAAATGTAATATAATTGCTGAATTGTCCACTGTTGTTTCCCATTTGCTGCCTGCAAGCGGAATGTAATAATCTGTTGATTTTTCACAACTTGTAAATACAACAGATATTAATGC
Organism: Prevotellaceae bacterium; assembly: GCA_031289895.1. Classification (GTDB taxonomy): domain Bacteria; phylum Bacteroidota; class Bacteroidia; order Bacteroidales; family UBA932; genus JAIRKV01. Next base: position 176 of record JAITOP010000318.1, on the reverse strand, counting down.
GATTGTTAATAATGCTAATTTTTTCATGTTTATTTAATTCTTAATTTTTAATTTTAATATTCACTTGCTTGTAACAGGATATTTCAAATTGCTGTAGTCTGCCAGCGATATGCACACTCTGCCTATTCGCAAAGGCATTTCGGCATACAGCGGAATATGATTTTTGTCGTTGCTGA
>JAITOP010000308.1 GCA_031289895.1 Prevotellaceae bacterium | reverse complement strand
TTTACAGCAAATTAAACTACAAATCGCAACCCTTCACAAAACGAAAATTTGTAGTGATCAAATCGGAATTTCTAAAAATGGATTTCTTTGATTATAGGCATTTTTCGCCTTGATTGGGTGCAATGTGGGTTAACGTCTTTAACTTCTTTGTTCTTGATTCTTTGTTCTTTGCTCTTTGTTCTTGATTTTTTGCTCTTAATTTCCGGTTCTATTGTGCAAAACTTTTTTTACTATTTAATATAGTAATTTAATTTTAATTATTACATTTGCAACGCTATAAAATTAGTAATTTTTAATTAAATAACAATAATGAAAAGTCTTGTATCAATCACAGATTTTAGTAAAGATGAAATACTTAAAGTACTTGATTTGGCTGCCGAATTTGAGAGTAATCCAAATCAAAATATTTTAGAAAATAAAGTTGTTGCATCCATTTTTTTTGAACCATCCACACGTACTCGATTGAGTTTTGAAACAGCAGTAAATCGTTTAGGCGGCAGAGTTATAGGATTTTCGGATTCGAACAACACAAGCGTATCGAAAGGCGAAACGCTGAAAGATACAATTTCGATGATAGCCAATTATGCAGATTTGATAATCATGCGTCATCATATCGAAGGCGCAGCACGCTATGCAAGCGAAATTTCGAGCGTTCCGGTGATTAATGCCGGCGATGGCGCAAACCAACATCCAAGCCAAACGCTGCTTGATATGTATTCAATCAAAAAAACACAAGGCAGGCTTGATAATATTACAATAACGATGATTGGCGATTTGAAATACGGACGCACCGTGCACTCGCTGCTAATGGCAATGTCCCATTTCAACACAACGTTTAAATTTATTGCGCCGCCCGAATTGCAAATGCCCGTAGAATATAAAAATTATCTCGACAAACTTGGACTTAAATATACCGAACACACCGAACTTGCCGAAAATATTAACGATTCGGATATTATTTATATGACTCGCGTACAGCGCGAACGTTTTTCTGATTTGCTTGAATATGAAAAAGTTAAAAACGTTTATATTCTCACAAACGAGATACTCGAAAGCACAAAACAAAATGTAAAAGTTTTACATCCGCTGCCCCGCGTAGGCGAGATTGACGTTAATGTTGACGAAAATCCGAAAGCATATTATTTTACACAATCGCGCAACGGAGTTTTTACACGAATGGCTATAATTGCCTGCGTATTAGGATTAAAATAAACTGTTAAATAACATTAAAATATTTCATAAAATTTACAATATGCAAAAAGAATTAAAAGTAAGCGCAATAAAGAACGGCACAGCGATTGACCACATTCCATCAAACGCATTATTTAAAGTTATACAAATTCTCGGACTCGAAAAATCGGAACATCAAATCACTTTTGGCACGAATCTTGAAAGTAAGCGAATGGGAAATAAAGCTATAATAAAAATTGCCGACAGATATTTTAAAGATGACGAGATAAACAGAATTAGTCTGGTAGCGCCTCAGGCAAAACTAAATATAATAAAAGACTACGAAGTTATAGAGAAAAAAATTGTTGAAGTTCCTGATTTTATTGAAGGTATAGCAAAATGTATAAATCCGAAATGCGTAAGTAATATTGAAAATATAAAGTCAAAATTCAAAGTGATATCAAAAAACAAAGTAACATTACAGTGTCATTATTGCGAAAGAATAACAAATCAGGAAAATATAGTAATAAAGAATTAACAAATATATTAAATAAAAATATTAATTAAAAAAAAATTTACTAAGTATGAAAAGAATAAAAATTTATGTCTCAGCACTTTTATGCGCCTCAATATTAATGTCGGGGTGCAGCGAAACAAGTAATGCCGTAAAAGGCGGAGTAGTTGGCGGTACAGGCGGCGCAGTTCTTGGCGGCATTATCGGCAATTTAATAGGAAAAGATACAAAAGGCACTGTTATTGGCGCAGCAGTTGGCGCAGCAGTTGGAACAGGCGTTGGCGTGATTATCGGCAAAAAAATGGATAAACAAAAAGCCGAATTAGCCGCAATCGAAGGCGCACAGGTTGAAACAACCGAAGACAGCAACGGTTTGCAAGCCATAAAAGTTACTTTTGATTCGGGAATTTTATTTACTACAGGCTCAAGCACATTAAGCACATCAGCAAACAGTTCGTTACAAAAATTTGCAACATCACTGCAAAACAATCCACTTACAAACGTACAAATATTCGGACACACCGATAATACGGGAACTCGTGAAGTGAACGAAAAATTATCGCTGGCACGCGCACAATCGGTTGCTAACAAGTTAATTAGTTCAAATGTAAGCAGTCAACGCCTTGCAGTAAGAGGTTTGGCTTTCGACGACCCCATTGCAGATAACAGCACAGCCGCAGGCAAAGCAAAAAACCGCCGTGTTGAAGTTTATATTATTGCAAATTCGGAAATGATACAAAAAGCAGAGGCAGGTACACTGCAATAAAAAATTATAGAAAAAATTGTGAAAAAGCGCAACCCAAAAAGTTGTGCTTTTTTATTTGTACTTCGCGCGGTGTTCGCCATTGCGAGGGCGCAGCC
>JAITOP010000049.1 GCA_031289895.1 Prevotellaceae bacterium | reverse complement strand
GGATAAATTTCCATTGAGGATTTTTATCGAAATAATTACATACGAGTTCGTATATTTGGATTAATTTAAGTTGCATATCGTTTGACATATTGAGTAATTTTTATTATATATTTCATGCTTCTAAATTACTAAAAAACAGCGATATATGCAACTTATTTAATGAATTTTAACAATAAAAATAATATATAAAACGGGGTTTTTAACCCGTAATTCGCATAAATAAATATTTTTCCACAAAATTACATGAAAATTTTGAGATTTCCAAGCACGTACAGATAAAAAAGTTTTTTACAGAATAAAGTTACAAAAACATCTTCATTCACAAACACTTTTATTTTCACAAAATACTCATCGCAATCACCGCACAAGCCTCAGCATCCGCCAAAGCATGATGATGATTTTGCAAATCGTATCCGCAATGCACAGCAACAGTGTGCAATTGATGATTTTCAAGTTCTTTGCCAAAAATTCGGCGCGAGGCACGACAGGTGCAATGAAATTCATAATCAGGATAATCCATTTGATAAACGCGATGCACAGCCCGCAGGCAAGCCTCGTCGAAAGGGCTGTTGTGCGCAACAAGCGGTAAGTCGGCAATTTTTGGCGCAATATCTTCCCATACATTTGGAAACACAGGTGCATTTGCCGTATCTTCGGCGGTCAATCCGTGTACTTGCGTGTTATGCCACGAATACCATTCAGGTTCGGGGCGGATAAGGCGGTAAATCTTTTCAGTGATTTGTCCGTCTCGCACAATCACTACACCTACACTACAAACACTTGAAGGATTGTAGTTTGCTGTTTCAAAATCTATGGCTGCAAAATTTTTCATAATCAATTACAAATTTAAAATTACGAGTGCAAAGAAACAATATAATGGCGACAAACCGTGTCGTATTACAAATAATTTTCCAATGCGTTTTCATATCTCTCTTTCAAGTACTCCGTTAAGTGATGAAAAATAAACAAATTATAAAAGATGACAAAAAAATCCTGATAAGGATTTTATGTTGGTAGAAATTTACACATATCCCAATTGTTCGACCCCATGCGGGGTCGGAGATGATGTGTGGACATTCGTTTTCTATAAACACTTGAATTCTAACGAATTCATTCCAATTTTTATAGGAATTTTCTGTTTAAAAACAGAAAAGGCTATACTTTATCTGACAAAAAAACGAAAGACTATGCAAAATTTTCACATCACCTCAAAAAAAATTCACCCTACTTTCGATTGATTTTTCCAAATTTTTTCACACTTTGATATTTTCGCCAAAAATTCAACTTCCGCTCTTTTGGAACGCCGTGTATGGCTATATAATTTTCAACCGCATCCAACATTCGCTTGGCTACTTTTCCGTCTAAATAAGGGTCGTAATTATCAATTATCCATTTTCTTTTTTGCGTAAATATCTCTGTTTGAGCCTTATCAAAGGCATTGGTAAGTTCGTTTATATCTGTAATATCCAACCAATACTGCGTATCTGCCACGTTTTTATACGTAATAACCGGCTTATCCAACAATAGCGCTTCGTATAAAGCAGATGAGGTGTCGCTAATCATCAAATCGGACATCAAAATATATTTTGTTATTTGATGGTCATCAATCCAGATGATATGTTCATTATTATCAGCTAATTGACGATATTCGCACACCCATTCCTGTTTGGTTAACGGATGAAATTTCAACAATAAAACAATATCTTTTTCATCAACTAATCGCTTTAAATTTTCTTTGATATGAGGCAGAGATGTTAAGGATGGAGAAAAAGTCGGCGCATAAAGCACAACTTGCTGTTTATGATGCGTTTCCAAAAGTTGCTGTTTTTCCTTATCGAAAGTATGCAAATTCTCAAAAATCCAATCCTGACGAGTCCAGCCTGTTTCTGCAACTTCAAAATCTTTGTACTTCAATGCCAGCTGCTGAAACGGTTTGGTGAAAAAAGGTCCTTGTGTGAGATACATATCCAAATATCGGCGAATCACCCAATGGTCTTTTTTTTCAGCCGCGTATCCATGAAAAATTTCGGCTTTTACTCCCGGCAGATAATAAGGCACAATGTTGCCCGGAACAAATATTGCTTCAGGTGAAAAATCGTACACTTCCTGCATGCTGTTAGTCATGTTAACTTCATTTTTCAATGGAAAATCGCTAATGTTGCGTGCATCTACAAACCACAAAACCAAATGTTTACCTGTTCTGTCTATTTCTGTTTGCAATGGCGACAGAATACTGATAGCATATTTATGTTCACAAAACAATACAATTCTCATCTTAATTTTCAATACAATTTAGTTTAATTATTTTTTTTGCCTGATTAAAATCTTCTATCGTATCTAATTCTATGGAAAAGAGTGAGGTTGTGTCTATTGCGTACAACGCTGCTCCGTTTTTTATAATGTTTTCAAACGCCGATTCGTAGAAAATATCCACCTGATGTTTATTGAGAATCATATCGTCTAATTCGGCAAATAAATGTTGAACAAAATCGTTGGAAAATTTTTCTATTCCAACCGATTCTCCAATTGCTTTTTCAATAGAGCAGGTTTTACTGATTTCCTTAATGTGGTTGTCGGAATCGGCAATGACTTTTATTTCTTCTTCGCCCAATTCATGCTTATTTAAAGCCAAACAAGAAGGATGATAAGATGCTAACAATGTGGCAATAATATCAGGGTCAAATAAAATATCGCTGTCTAATAAAAGCACATCTGTATTGAGAACTGAAGATTTGGTAAGCCATAAAGAATAGATATTATTGGTGGTTTCGTAACGGTCGTTATAAATAAATTCCACATTCAAATCGCGGTAATGCTCAATCACAAATGTTTCAATCATTTCGTGGAGATATCCGGTTACGATGATAATATCATCTATGTTGTTTTTGAGCAGTGCGTCTATTGTTCGCTGCAATAAATTTTTTGAATCTATTTCGAGCAAACATTTTGGTCTTTTATCCGTTAAAGGACGCAATCGAGACGCAATGCCTGCTGCAAGAATAATCGCTTTCATTCGGCAGCAACTTTTTCTATGATTTGAATTACTTGGCGATTAACATTTGGAGTTCCCAGCGTAATGCGAATATGTGAACGTAACCCTTCTTCATTCATGAACTTAACAACAATATTTGCTTTGGCAAATTCCAACTGTAATTTTTCTTTGAGTTCAATCGGATACTTAATCAAAATAAAATTTGCATCTGAATTATATACTTTGAAACCCGAAATAGCGTTTAAGATTTTTTTGTATAATTCTTTGTCTTGCTGCATTATTTCTGCTTTTTCGGAATAAAAATCGGTAGATTGAAGTGCTTTTATACCTATTTTTTCGGATAAAATATTAAATCCAAGATACATAGTACTATACGCATCGAAAGGTCGTAATTTTTCTCCCATAAAAGCATAACCTAACCGAAGTCCGGGCAAACCGTAAAATTTAGAAAAAGTGCGTATAATCAACAAGTTAGGATATTCAGTTATCAATGGCGCGATATAAGAAATATCTCTTGTATTGAATAAGGTATATGCCTCATCTATAACGACTATGGTTTGTTGACCTACATTGTTTAATATCTCTTTTATTTCATCTGTTGTGAGCGAATTTCCTGTCGGATTGTTAGGACTTGCCAAGAGAAGCATATCGGGTTTTTCTTTGTTGAGTAAACATTTGATTTCGGGAATGTTGTATTTAAATTCGTACCCATCTTCGTACAAAGGATACATTAATGTTGTACCATTAACTTCTTCGGCTATAGATTTATAATACCACCAAGAATAAGTAGGAATTAAAATTTTGCGTTGCCGGTCGCCTCCTCTTAGAAAACAATGAATCACCGATTTAAGAATATCTTCGCCTCCATATCCTAAAATAACATTTTTTTCGGCAATATTATACATATCTGCAATGTATTGAGATAATTCGCTTTTAATTCCTCGTTGAAAACAACGGGTATAATGAGTAAATTCGGCAGGCGAAAATGACCGAATAACGTCTTCGACCAACGCTGACACTTCAAAATTGTATTCATTCCTATCTAAATAGATTGGTACGGAATTGTTGTTTAAGATAGACATAAAAATAATATTTTATAAATTTTAACACAAAAGTAATACATAATTATGAGAATCACATAAAAAAACTTGAAAAAGTCTTTTTTTTTGATACTTTTTGGCTTTATAATCTTATCTTTACAATTATGGATTATTCTCTAAATCATATATGTATATTGCGCTGGGCTTGATTTATACGTAAATTTAATATCTCAGAAAAGCGCAAAATATAAAATATCGTTTTTACAAAGCTTCAAAATTTACTCCGCGAATTATTCCTCGTTTTGAGCTGCGAATAAAGTCAAGAATAATATCGCGTTCGGCTGTTTGAGGAAAATCTTCTTCAATTTTATTGCAGGCATCCGTTGTATTCAGATTTCCTTGGTAAATTACTTTATAAATTTCAAATATTTCGTTTATTTTTTCGTTGGTGAAATTACGTCTGCGCAATCCTATACGGTTTACTCCGCCAAACGAAAGCGGAAAATGTCCTGCAATAATATAAGGCGGAACATCTTTTGGAACAAGCGAACCTCCCGAAAGCATTACGTGTGCGCCTATTCGTGTAAACTGGTGAGTTCCTGTTTTTCCGCCGAGTATAGCCCAATCGTGAACATCTGTTTCGCCGGCAAGACCTGTAAAACTTGCAAGAATAACATTGTTGCCTATCGCGCAATCGTGCGCAACATGTACATACGACATTAGCAGGCAGTTGTCGCCTATTTGTGTTTTAAATTTGCCGCTTGCCGCTGTTCCTCTGTTTATGGTAACACATTCGCGAATTGTAACATTATCGCCGATAACGGCATACGTTTCCTCGCCTTGAAATTTCAAATCCTGAGGAATTGCGCCTATCACTGCTCCGGGAAAGATATTGCAGTTTTTTCCTATTTTTACGTTTTCCATTATGGTAACGTTATTACCGATTTTTGTTCCTTCGCCTATTTCTACATTTTTTTCGATAATGGTAAAGGGTCCTACTGTTACGTTAGGAGCGAGTTTTGCATCTGGGTGAATAATTGATAGTTCCATATTTTTTTTATTTATTTTTAACAACTTGTGCCGTCATTTCTCCTTCGGCAACTAAATTTTCGCCTACAAAGGCATGTGCCGTCATTATAACTATTCCACGGCGAATAGGTTCTGTAAGTATAAGTTTCAATATCAATGTGTCGCCGGGAACAACTTTATCTCTGAATTTTACTTTATCTATTTTCAGAAAATATGTTGAATAAAGTTCGGGGTCTGAAACATTGCCAAGTACCAGCAATCCGCCGCATTGCGCCATTGCTTCGATAATAAGAACGCCGGGCATTACCGGTTCTTCGGGAAAATGTCCGACAAAAAACGGTTCGTTCATCGTTACATTTTTTATTCCTACAATTGTTGTTTCGTCTCGTGTTAAAATTTTATCGACAAGTAAGAACGGCGGGCGATGAGGCAACATTTTGCGTATGGCTTTAATATCAAAAAGCGGCGCTTCGCGTGGGTCGTATTTGGGTGCGCTTGGTTTTGTCAACGTTTTTTTTGCTGCTTTGCGCAACAGTTTTGCCATTTCGGTGTTTGATGAATGTCCGGGTTTATCGGCATAAACTTTTCCGATTATAGGATAGCCTACAAGTGATAAATCGCCGATTAAATCAAGCATTTTGTGCCGTGCTGTTTCGTTCAGAAATCGTAATTTAAGATTATTTAAATATCCTTCTTTTACTCGCTCTACGCTTTTTTTGTTAAATAATCCGGCTATTCTGTCCAAATCTTCTTGCGGAACTTCGTTTTCTACAATCACAATTGCGTTTTCCATATCGCCGCCTTTTATCAGATTGTTTTTGAACAGCATTTCAAGTTCGTGAAAAAACACAAATGTTCGGCAAGGGGCTACTTCTGTTGCAAACTGGTCGATTGATGTTAATCGCGCATATTGATTGCCAAGAACCTTAGATTTGAAATCAACGGTAACATCAACACTGAATTTACTGTCGGGAAGTATAATTATTTCTGTACCATCGTCATTTTTATAACTGATTTTTTCTTTTACTTCAAAATACCATCTGTCGGCATCTTGTTCTACAATTCCGGCTTTTAACAGTTCTTCCACATGTATTTTTGCGCTTCCGTCCATAATCGGAACTTCGGGGGCATTAATTTTTATCAAAGCGTTATCAATTCCCAAGCCGAAAAGAGCAGCCATTATGTGTTCTATTGTACTTATGCGCACATTTTTGTTTTCGATTGTAGTACCGCGCGAAGTATCGGTAACGTAATCGGCGATAGCGTCTATAACAGGCTGTTCTTCAATGTCGATGCGCTGAAATTTTATTCCGTGATTTGTGGCTGCCGGACATATTGTCATTTCAACATCAAGTCCTGTATGAAGACCTTTGCCTTTAAGAGTTACTTCGTTGCCTAATGTTTGTTGCTTTTGTTGATTCATAATTTATAAAAAAATTAAATAATTCGGCAAAAATAGGAAAAAAAAATGAATGTTGGAAAATAAGTGTTAAAACGGCTAAAACTTTTTTTTGCGGTGCTGATTTTTTTTGCCACTAATTTCACTAATTGCCACTAATTTTTTCAGTTCATTCGGATTTCAAATCCGAATGGACGGGGAGTGAAATCATTTATTTGTTACAAAGGGGCATACATTTTGTTTTAATCGTTTTACAAAGTTGCATATTTTCTATTTCAATCGTTTCAACCCCTTGCTATCCACCAACGACCGCATTTGCGTAATTGCTACGTTATTCAATTGCACGAGCCTTTCGCCCTGCGGCAGTTCCTGCCGAATAAGCAATGCGTTAATGCTTTCCATATTCGACAGCACGACAAGTTGTTCCAAAGTGGCATAATCGCGAATATTACCTTTCTGTTCGGGATTGGCATCGCGCCACTGCTTTGCTGT
>JAITOP010000343.1 GCA_031289895.1 Prevotellaceae bacterium | reverse complement strand
ATAAGCACCATTCCCGACCAAGCCAATTCTACCGTTGACCTTGCTTACAATCTCGAAGAAGTTTCTAACGACCAACTCGAACTTTCAGGCGGCTGGGGAGGCGGAATGTTTGTTGGCTCAATAGGCGTAACATTCAATAATTTTGCAATGTCGCGCATATTCAAAAAAGGCGCATGGCGACCCGTTCCATCAGGCGAAGGACAAACACTTTCGCTGCGCGGACAATCAAACGGCACATATTATAATACAGTGAGTTTAAGTTTTATGGACCCTTGGTTTGGAAAGAAAAAACCAAACTTATTTTCGGTTTCTGCATATTTTGCACACGAATCCAACGCAACATATTGGTTTGACAGTGGCGCTGACCAATGGATGAGCGTTCTCGGAATTGCGGTAGGATTGGGAAAACGACTGAAATGGCCTGATAATAATTTTCAGCTGCGAGGCGAACTGTCATATCAACGATATACTTTGAAAGATTGGTCAAGTTATTTTACATTCTCAAACGGAGCATCCAACAATTTAAGTTTGGGACTGACATTATCGCGCACATCTATCGACCAGCAATTTTACCCGCGTCAAGGCTCTGAATTTTCGATTGGCGTTCAGGCAACAGTGCCATATTCGCTGTTAGATAACAAAGATTATACAAAAATATCGGATGATGCCATACGTTACAAATGGATTGAATATCATAAATGGACATTCAGATTTGCAACATATACATCATTATCGGCAGACCGAAAATTTGTTTTACACACAAAAACAAAATTCGGCGTTTTAGGATATTACAACAAAGATTGGGGATATTCTCCATTTGAAGGCTACCTGCTCGGCGGAGACGGAATGAGCGGATACACACGCTACGGACAAGAAGTAGTAGGCTTGCGCGGATATGAAAACAATTCACTTTCGCCTTATATAAAAGGTGTAAATACATCAAATATTTACTCTAAATTTACATTAGAATTGCGTTATCCTATAATTCTCGAACCAAGTTCAAGTATTTATGCACTTGCATTTTTCGAGGCAGGAAACTCGTGGTATGAAATTCGCGATTTCAATCCGTTCTCACTCAAACGCGCAGTGGGTATGGGATTGCGATTGTATTTGCCGATTGTCGGTATTCTCGGCGTAGATTGGGGTTACGGATTAGACGAAGTAAAAGGCTATCCGAATGCAGGCGGCGGCAAGTTCCATTTCTCAATTGGCACGATAATTGATTAATATTAAATATAACAAAAAATAAAAAATATAAAGATTATGAAAAAGATTATTTTAATATCAATAGGATTGATGATGATATCATCCTTAGCATTTGCACAAAAGTATGCTTGTGTTGATACGGAATATATTTTGGGAAAAATTCCAAACTACAAATCGGCACAGGAGCAGGTAGAAAAAATTTCGGCGCAATATCAGAAAGAAATAGAAGATGGCTACAGAAATTTAGACGAACTATATAAAACATATCAAGCCGAAAAAGCATTGCTTACAGATGCGATGAAGAAAAAACGCGAAGACGAAATCATCGCCAAAGAAAAAACAGTGAAAGCATTGCAGCAAAAATATTTTTCAGCCGAAGGCGAGCTGACAAAAAAACGCGAAGAGTTGATGAAACCTATTCAGGAACGCATATTTAATGCAATAAAAAACTTTGCAGACGATGGCGGATATGCAACAATTTTCGACTTGTCAAACAACGCATCGATGATTTATGTAAACTCTCGCTATGATGTTAGCGATAAAATTCTTGAAAAATTAGGATATAAGCAATAATTTTTTATTACTTTTGTCCTCTCAAATAAAAAATATTAAAAAATAAAACAGTATGAAAAATTTACTAAAAGTAGTGTTTGTAGCAGCATTTGCAATGTTTGCAAACAGTGCATTTGCACAACAGAAATTCGCACATATTAATCGCGGAGAACTTATTCAATTAATGCCCGATTACAAAACGGCTGGCGAAAAATTAGATGCTTACGGCAAAGAATTAAACTCTAATTTGGAAGAAATGCAGGTTGAAAACAACAAGAAAATTGAAGATTTCCAAAAAAACTCAGAAACATGGTCGGCTGAGAAAAAAGAAGTAAAATCTCAAGAAATTGTAACTATTCAACAACGTCTTCGAGAACAACAAACAGTGGCAGAAGAACAGTTTAACAGAAAACAAGAAGAGTTGATTATGCCCGTAATAAAAAAAGCAACCGATGCGATAAATAAAGTAGCCAAAGCCGGCGGATATATTTATGTATTTGAAGCATCAACAGTTAATTATGTTGACGAAACACAAAGCACAAATCTTTTGCCCGCAGTAAAAAAAGAATTAGGAATAAATTAATTTTAATCAGATAAATTTAAAAGACGTTGCTATTTGTAACGTCTTTTTTTGGTTTTTATATAGGCTAAATTTTTTATAATTTACATTCTAATTTTTATTATCATATCACATTTTTAACATTCCACCCAAAAATATTTTGTCCTATATTTTACTTTATGCTAAATTTTAGATTAAATAAAATCAGTATGTTATGTGTACTTTGACATTATAAAAACATATTGTTAAGTTTGTAATATTTTGATATTTAATTAAATTTGCACGTCAATCTGAATATAAAGTAACTATATTTAAGACAAACAGAATGAAACTAAACTTAACCGTAGCTCTTTATTAATCCAATTTTCTTTGCTATGAGGAAGTGTAGAAAATTTGCAATATGGGAGTAGCGAGCGAGATAACGATGTTAAAAAACGATAAGGTAAATATTAAATGAAAATGTTGAAATTTTAAAATATTAATATAAATGTAAGTAGAATCTACGATGATAGAGCTAATGAAGTAGAATCTTGTACGAATTGGAGGTAAATATATGAAACAGAAAGTTTTATTCACAATTATTGGATTAATTGTAAGTTGT
>JAITOP010000131.1 GCA_031289895.1 Prevotellaceae bacterium | reverse complement strand
CCAACCTTACAATAACACAAAGAATATTTTGTTGTAGGTGCGGCAAAAACTGCGGCGGTGAGTATTGCCGAAACATTTGAAATGTCAACAAGCGTTCCGTTGGGATAAAGTATTTTTATGTTTTCGCTTTTTGGTGTATATGCTTTGCTTGAAATGGTTTCGCAGCTTACAAAATAATCGACAAGTTCGGTGCTGATATTTAAATGCGATTTCGTTTTTTGTCGTATTAATTCTATTTTTTCGGGATTAAACGGGTTTTCGGAAAGTTCGCAGCGAAAAAGGTTGCGGTTTATAAGCATCTTGCAAAGTTGTGATAAAACAAAATCGTTGTGCAAACTCCATACTTTTATTGCCGATTCTATATCGCAATCGGTAAGATTTACAAAGTGTTCGAGCGGCAATTCGGCATCATCATATTTTATAAATTCGTCGAGACTTACGGTTTTGTTTAAGAAAAACTGCAGGGCGGGAGAGGCAAAAAGTTTTTCGCCGTTATGCGAAAGTTCTTTTGCGCGGCGCAGGATATTAACAAGTATTTTTTCGGCTGCCAGCACTGTTTTGTGTAAATAAACCTGCCAATACATTAAATGCCGCGATATTAAAAATTTTTCAACAGAATAAATTCCTTTTGCTTCAACCACAAGCTCGTCGTCAACAACATTCAGCATTTTTATTATCCTGCCCAAACCAATCATACCTTCGGCAACGCCTGAAAAAAAACTGTCGCGGCTGAGATAATCAAGCCTGTCAACATCCAACTGACTTGAAACTAATTGATGCAGAAATTTTTTGTGATATGTGTTGTTGAAAATCGCTATTGCCAGATACAAACGTCCGTCTGTTTGCATATTTATTTCGTGCATTAGTATAGACGAAATTTCTTCGTGTCCAACTTCTTCGTTTATAATGCTGTGTTCAAGCGAATGGCTGAAAGGACCATGACCAATATCGTGCAGAAGAATTGCGCAAATGGCGGCTTCGGCTTCTTCGTCGGTTATTTCGCAACCTTTCGAGCGCAAAACGTCAATAGCCTGCATCATCAGACACATTGCTCCAAGCGCGTGTTGAAACCGGTTGTGGCAAGCGCCGGGGTAAACCAGATACGAAAGACTAAGCTGCTTGATATTGCGCAAACGCTGAACGTAGCGATGTTCTATAAGTTCGGCAGCAAGATTTGTCGGTATGTTGATAAATCCATGAACAGGGTCGTTTACTATTTTTTGTTTGTAGCTCATCTTTGGTATTCAGTATTCACGTATTCAGTATTCACGTATTTGGTATTTAGTCGTTAGTATTTAGTCGTTAGTCGCTATTAACCATTAATCACTAATCATTAATCATTATTTATTCATTAATCACATTCTCACATTATTAGTAGTGTCCTTTCAACGAATAAATAGTAATTGTTTCATCTTGTACGGTATAAACAATACGATGCTCCTGATTTATTCTTCTTGACCAATAGCCTGAAAGATTTTCTTTTAACGGTTCAGGATGTCCTATTCCGGCGAAAGGATTTTCTTGCATGGATTTGAGAAGCAATTCGATTTTCTTTATTACAGACTTATTTGTCTTGTTCCAATAATCCAAATCTTTTTCTGCTTCATCTTTAAATAGAAATTCCATATTTTGTTAAATCTATTTTTTTAGATGCTTGTGATTCTGCTTTTTTTATTTTAGCCACAAATTCGGGATTATAAGGAGACAGTTCAGTATCTATGCCTATTTTTTTAAAAAAGGGTGCCAGAACTTTGCCGTATTTTCGTAAATCAATACGTGCATAACGTGCAATGCCGTTATCATCCCGCTCTATTTTTATTCCTGTTGTCTGCATTTCTATTAAATTTTTATCATTAAAAAGATATTGCAAAAATAGTAATAAATTATTTATTTACAAAATTCATTCGTAATCAGTAATCAGTAATTCGTATTCACGTATTCAGTATTCAGTATTCACGTATTCTGTATTTAGTCGTTAGTCATTCGTATTTAGTCGCTGGTCGTATTAATCTTATTTTCACATTAATCACATTCTCACATTAATAATTAACCACTAATCATTAATCATTAACCATTATTTTTTAATTTTCTTCACAAATATTAAATAACAAAGTAATAAAAAAAGAATATAAGTAGTAAATTCAATTATTTTACTACCTTTGCAATCTAATTTATGTATAAAATAAACATAAAAAAATATGAAAAACTTTAAATTATTTGATATTCTTTTCGGTTGGGTTGCATTTGCTGTTGCGGCAACTACTTATTTGCTTACAATTGAACCTACATCAAGTCTTTGGGATTGTGGCGAATTTATTACATCTGCTTTTAAACTTGAAGTTGGGCATCCACCGGGAGCACCTTTGTTTGCATTGGTTGGCAGGCTTTTCAGTTTGTTTGCTCCTTCTGTCGATAAAGTTGCGATAATGCTTAATTCCTTGTCGGCATTGGCGAGTGCATTCACAATTTTGTTTTTGTTTTGGTCGATAACACATTTAATGAAAAAATATTTCGGCAAAAAAGATAATGAACTCACATTGTCCGAAGCCATTGTAACACTTGGTTGCGGAATGATTGGAGCATTAGCTTATACGTTTTCCGATTCGTTTTGGTATTCGGCAGTTGAGGGAGAGGTTTATGCAACATCATCGTTGTTTACTGCTGTAATTTTCTGGGCTGCACTTAAATGGGAAGAAGTTGCCGACACAAAATATGCCAATCGCTGGCTCGTTCTTATTGCATATCTTACAGGATTATCAATTGGAGTTCACTTGTTGAACTTGCTTGTTATTCCTGCAATTGCAATGATTTATTATTTCAAAAAATATAAACCCACAACAAAAGGAGTCGTTTACAGCATTGTGATAGGCGGAATAATTTTAGCGGTGGTATTGTACGTAATTGTGCCATGGATACCGCGAATTGCATTTTGGTTCGACCTGTTATTTGTAAACGGATTTGGACTTCCCATAAATTCGGGAACATTATTTTTTATCGTAATATTTGCAGCATTATTATCGTATCTTATTTATTATACACACAAAAAAGGCAAAGCGCTTGCAAATACTATTGTTCTTTGCGTTGCCGTAATTTCGCTTGGATTTAGTTCGTATGCAATGATACTTATACGCGCATCGGCAAACACTCCGATGGAACAAAACAATCCCGATAATATTCGCTCGCTGATGAGTTATCTGAACCGCGAACAATATGGAAGCTGGCCTCTCTTTTCGGGACCATATTATAATGCTCCGGTAATTGGTGTTGAATCAGATGAATTTTACACCACATTAAACGGGAAATATGAAAAAATACAAGAAACACAGGAATATGTTTACGATAAACGTTTTACAACATTATTTCCGCGTATGCACGGAACAAGAGAAGAAGGTTATAAAAGTGTATATAAAGAATGGGGAAAAGTAAAAGGCAAACCTATTGCTGTTAATGGTAAAACCGAGATGATTCCTACCATGTGGGAAAATATAAGATTTATGCTTTCGTATCAAATGGGATGGATGTATTGGCGATATTTTATGTGGAATTTTTCGGGACGGCAAAACGATTATCAGGGCAACGGAGGCTGCCTGTACGGAAATTGGATTACGGGAATTAATTTTATTGACAATGCACGTTTGGGAACACAGGACGAATTACCCGATTTTCTTGCCGACAACAAAGCGCGAAACAAATATTATATGCTGCCGCTGCTGCTCGGAATACTTGGCGTAGCGATGCATTGGTTTCGTAACCGCAAAGATTTCAGCATTGTGCTGATGTTATTTTTCCTTACGGGATTGGCAATTATAATTTATCTGAACCAAACCCCAAATCAGCCGCGCGAGCGGGATTATGCTTACGTCGGCTCGTTTTACGCCTTTGCGATGTGGATAGGAATTGGAGTTGCAGGACTGTATGAATTGTTTAAGCAAATTTCGCCGAAAGCAATAGCAGCAACAGTTTCAATAATATTGTCGCTTACCGTTCCGTACATTATGGCAAAAGAAAACTGGGATGACCACGACCGCTCGGGGCGCTACATTACCGCCGATTTTGGTAAAAACTATTTAGAATCCTGCGATAAAAGCGGCGTTGTTTTTACTTATGGCGATAACGATACTTTCTCGCTTTGGTACAATCAGGAAGTTGAAGGAAACAGAACAGATGTGCGCGTAGCAAATACATCATATCTTTATTCTGATTGGTATTACGAGCAACTTATGCACACATATTACGATTCTTACGCATTAAAACTTAGCGCAACGCCCGAAAAAATGGCAGGAGCGATAAGAAATTTAGTTATGGTCATGGATGATCCAAAGCCATGGGAACTAAAAGATGCGCTTTCTATTGTTATGAGCGACGACCCACGCTCAAAAAGGACTGTTTCTTATGCCGGAAAAACAATGGATGTGGACTTTTTCCCATCAAGAAATTTGAAAATTACGGTGAATAAAAATAAAGTAAAAGCCAACGGAATTGTAGATAGTACATTGAGCGATGATATGATTTACGACCAAATAAATGTAACTCTAAATGCAAATAAAGATATAGCTAAAAATACTTTGGCAATACTTGATATTGTAGCAAATAATTTTGACGAACGCCCGATATATTTGGGACAAACAATACCTCAGGAATTTACAAATTTGTTTAAAAACAATTTACAACAGATAGGATTGGCATACCTCATAACACCCGAAAAACTTACACGCGAAACAGTTTATAATATTGAAAAAAATTATGACCTTTTCATGAATAAATATCAATACAGAGGATTAAACAACCCTAATGTTTATTGGGATGATGTAGCAAACCGCACAACAACATGGTATCGTCAGGGATTTATGCAACTTGCACAACATCTTATAGAAAAAAACGATACGGCAAGAGCATTAGAAGTGCTTAACAGATATGATTATGTACTGCCTGCAAATTATAAAACTTATGGAATAAATCCAATATCACCAATATATTGGCGATATATTTTGAACGATACGGTAAAAGCTAACGAACAAACGAAAATTATATTTAATGAAAGAGACAAAGAATTAGCATATTATGCCCGTCTTGATACTGACAGACGAAT
>JAITOP010000054.1 GCA_031289895.1 Prevotellaceae bacterium | reverse complement strand
TTCTGAGGCGCAAACAACTTTCGGGTATAATTTTAATAAAAACTCAAATATTATTATTGATTTTCAAATACCATTATATGATAAAGTTACAATGACTGATATTGAAAATACAACCCGTTTTATTAACCCTGCTAATAATCAAACCGATTCAACTATAAATTCTGCAGGTACAATGATAACAAATAATTATACATTTAATTCGGAAGTATTTTTTAAGCATTTGTTTTCAAACAGTGAATCATATTTTACTGCAAACATGGCATATATCAATAATTATACACGAAATATAAGGAGTTTTAATTCTTTTACACAAGTAAATAATGTAAATTCGACAACAGAGGATTTTTATACGGCAGGAAGTCTGAATTATAATGTTTTAACTTCCAAATTAGATTTCAGTTTTCCTCTGTTTGGCTGTACCGTTAATACGGGATTTAAACTGTCATTTATTAAAACTTCTTCGGATAATACATTTTTTAACATCATTAATTCCGATAAAATATTAGACCCTGCTCTGTCGAATAAATACAACTATACAGAGAACATACAATCAGTGTATTACAGTATGGAAAAAAATATTCAAAACTGGTCATTTAAAGCGGGACTACGTTCGGAAATAACTCAAACTATCGGCAATTCTTTAATTACAGCCGAACGGCACAAAAATAGTTATACGGATTTTTTTCCATCAATTTATGTTTTTCATAAATTAAACAGTAAAAGCAGTGTTTCAATTAGTTATGCCGAGCGAATAGAAAGACCTCCCTACAAATATTTAGACCCATTTAGATGGTATATCAGCAAACACGAGTATGGTGAAGGGAATCCTTTTTTGAACCCCTCATATATCAAAAAAGTCGAATTAACATATATACTTAATACATTTAGTGCTGAAATATACTATCTTACTCAAAACAACAGATTTGGACGATATGTAGTACTTGATTCTCTCAATATTTTGAATAAGATACAAAAAACAGATAATTTTTTTAATGTGAATTTTTATGGAATTAATGTCTATAAACTATTGAAATTGAATAAATGGTTGGAAACTGCTTTACAGGGTAGTTTTGCTTATTCCGAATATAAATCAAATAAAAACGAGTTTGCGAATATATTTGGCATAGCTGGTGCAATTATACTGAATAATACAATTTTTATTAAGAAAAAATTTCAGCTCGTTTTCAATTTACAAGAAAAATTTCCCGGATTATATAATTACAGGTCGATGAATAATTTTTTTCAATTAGATATTGGACTTAATTATACACCCACTAAGAGCGGTTTTGCAGCAAAGCTTTCTGTTACTGATATTTTTAAAACCTCAAATCCGGAATATACGTATATAAGTGATGGTATTAAACAGACTTACCGAAATTATTATGATACACGAATGTTTAGATTAACATTAACATGGAAATTAGGTAATTGGTATAATAAAACATCACAAATATCCTCATCTTCAAACGTAGAGGAAAAACAAAGATTATAGATTTATTGATTTTAATATATTGTTATGCACAGAATGTTAAAACTGTATAAAGAAGAAAAAACATTAATTACTATGATACGAATATTGAGCATTGCAAATTGTTTTTTATAGCACTTCAAAAAAAATTTTAGTCTTTAAAATCAATAAAAACATAGTTAATCGGGCAAACCTATAAATAAATTTACATATTATCATAAATAAATTTTGCATCAGATATTGTTGATATTACGTTGTAAATAAATAAATTACGAGTAAAGATAAAATGTTTTACTCTGTTTGTCATTTTTGCTTATACAAATCTATTTTGTATCTTTACGGATTAAAAATATTTTATGAAAAAATTAAATACAGGAGATAAAGCACCCGATTTTTCGGGCATAACCCAAAGCGGAAAAACAATATCGCTTGCCGATTTCGAAGGTAAAAAATTAGTATTGTATTTTTATCCCAAAGATAACACACCGGGCTGTACTGCTGAGGCTTGCAGTCTTCGCGATGGTTACGAAAATTTTGTAAAACAAGGATATGAAATTGTAGGCGTGAGTGTGGATAATGTTGCGTCTCAT
This sequence comes from Prevotellaceae bacterium, assembly GCA_031289895.1. Taxonomy (GTDB): domain Bacteria; phylum Bacteroidota; class Bacteroidia; order Bacteroidales; family UBA932; genus JAIRKV01. The sequence continues at coordinate 1,147 of JAITOP010000054.1, read as the reverse complement.
CAAAAATTTACAGAAAAATATTCGTTGCCATTCAGTCTGATTGCCGATATTGACAAAAAAATTGTTGAAGATTACGGTGTTTGGGGTGAAAAAAAATTTATGGGAAAAACATATATGGGAATAATAAGAACAACTTTTATTATTGATGGGAAAGGAGTTATAGAAAATATTATTGAAAAAGTAAATACAAAAAATCACGCAGAACAAATAATATCTTAAAAAATAAAAATATTAAAAATATGACAAAAGAAAAAACAAAAGAAGCGCCAATTATCAGCAGTGATAAGATGAAAGCACTGCAAGCAACACTTGATAAAATAGAAAAAGATTTTGGCAAAGGCACAATAATGAAAATGGGCGACAAACCGGTTGCCGATGTTTTATTTATTTCGTCAGGTTCAATCGGACTTGACCATGCACTTGGTATTGGAGGATTTCCACGCGGACGGGTGGTTGAAATTTTTGGTCCCGAATCGAGCGGAAAAACAACTCTTGCAATTCACGTAATTGCCGAAGCTCAAAAAATGGGCGGCATCGCAGCAATCATAGATGCAGAGCATGCTTTCGACAGAGCTTATGCCGAAAAACTCGGTGTAAATGTTGACACATTATTAATTTCGCAACCCGACAACGGCGAACAAGCGCTTGAAATTGTGGATGATTTGATTCGTTCGGGAGCAATAGATGTTGTTGTTATCGACTCGGTGGCTGCGCTTACGCCAAAAGCAGAAATTGAAGGCGAGATGGGCGATTCGCGTATGGGTTTACATGCACGTTTGATGTCGCAAGCGTTGCGTAAACTTACAGGAAATATCAGTCGTACAAATACATGCTGCGTTTTTATAAACCAATTGCGTGAAAAAATAGGATTGATGTTCGGAAATCCGGAAACAACAACGGGCGGAAATGCGTTGAAATTTTATGCGTCTATACGTTTAGATATTCGGCGCGTTACGCAAATGAAAGAGGGCGAAGAAGTTACAGGAAACAGAGTGCGCGTAAAAGTTGTTAAAAACAAAGTTGCGCCACCATTCCGCAAAGCCGAATTTGATATAATGTTTGGCGAAGGAATTTCTAAAATGGGCGAAATTGTTGATATTGGAGTGGAATTGGGAGTTGTAAAAAAGAGCGGTTCGTGGTTCAGTCA
>JAITOP010000044.1 GCA_031289895.1 Prevotellaceae bacterium | reverse complement strand
CTAAAACGCAATTCCCTTTCTGTTGAAAATCAAATATCCGAAATTCACCGAAAATATTATTTTGTTTTTATAGCCGTCGTAGTAATACAGTGTTGAGCTTAATGGTCCCAGCGGCGATTGCCAAATGAGGGTTGCGTATCCGGTAAACCAACGGTTTTTGAATTTGTCGCCGTAAATAATTTCGTTGTCAGTGCCTTTTCTGAGTTCGCGGTAAGGTTGAAAAACGTATATTCCGCCTTTTAAATATACGTTTTTTGATAGCGAAAATATCGGCATTATGCCTGCTGCGACGTATGTGTTGGCTCTGAAATTTTCTAAAAACAAAGTTTGACTGTGTTGCGTGGGTTGAAATGCCGGCGACAAAAACATTGTAGGATAATAGCCCGAAAAGCGCGGTTTTGGCGAATAAACGCCTTCAATCAAATATCCTAACGAAAAGTTTTTGGCAACATTAAAATATCTTTCTTCGTAAAGTTTTAGCGAAAAAATGTTTTGCGATTTACGTTCTTTTGCAAGCACAGAGGTGTTGCCCGGAGTGTATGTGCCATAGCCTGTTACAAATTGTAATTTTATTTGCCATTTTCGTCCTTTGGTTGGAAACTCGTTGTAGTTTAAGTCGTTTCGGATAATTCCCGCGCTTGCTGCATAAAAATCAAGTTTGTAATTATCGGGAGTGTCTTTTACCGAAAAATTGCGGGTTTGATAATAATCGCTTTTGTAAATTCCGACAGTCGAATTTAATCTGAAAATAGTATTTTTGTTGACAATATAACCGCCACCAATTTGATAATGTACGTCTTGTTCTTTCAGATAAACGGGTTTTTCATCTTCAAGAAAAAAATCGGTGCGGCTTTCGTAATAATCGTACTGATTGTAACGTAAATATTGTTCCCAAAACACAGGTATTTTGAAAGGATAATCGCGGCGAAGTCCTAATTGTGCGGCAGAATATAATTTTCCGTAATGAAAATTTATGCTGTATCGCGAATATGATTTTGCCCAACTTCGGTGTTCAAATCCAAGATACGCTTGATTTAACAAGGTTGATGAAATATTTACTCCAAATGCAAGTTTATTGTTCGAGCCTGACATTATTTGCAGTTTTGTGTCGAATACTCCCGAAACCGAATCGTAAACAACCACCGGAAAAATTGACGACACCACTCCTGTTTCTACAACTTTAAAATATTTATCTTTAAATTCTCCCATCGTTAATGTGCCATCTGTATTTTTCTTGCCTTGTTCAATCATTTGTTTTATGAACTTTTTTTGTTTTTCCGAAACTTTTTTGCCTACTATTTCTATATTTTTAAATTTTTGCTGAGGCAGTTTCGCTCTAAATTCAGCGCGGCGTGTTTTTACTTCGTCTGCCGAACGGCGCACCGAAACGCGCTGTTTTATCGAATCAATCATTTTACACGCATTTTGATAACCGGCATCTATTATTTCATCTACTTTCGAAAATTCAAATATATCAATATCATCAAGTTTTGTATCGATGCGAATGCTTTTTTCTGCGGGCATTGTGTAATCGGTATCGTTTACAAACATTTTTTTTAGCTGGTCAATAATATTTTCTTCGTCAATAATAGTATCATTATCAGAGCATTTGCTGCCGATAATAAAGTTGGGATTAAAATCGTTTTCCATAACATTCCAAGGAAAATTATTATAAATACCGCCGTCGAAAAGCAAAGCAGAATCAATAATAATTGCCTTAAAAGCAAGCGGAAACGTCATAGATGCGCGAATCGACAAGCCTAAATCGCCATTGCGCGAAATAAATGCTTTATGTGCATTAACATCGGCTGAAACGCATCGAAACGGAACAAAAAGTTTGTCGAAATTACCGCTGCAAACGGCTGTCGCTCCCGAAAAAAGTTCAAAAAAAGCAATATCCATAGGATATGGAGATATTATGCTTGTTGGCAAATTAATTTTTAAGGTATATTTTTTATCTTTTTTTACATTAAATTTCACCAAAAACGATTCGGATGTGGGGTCGGTTAATAATGAATAATATCGCTGTTTATCAGTAATAACTCCGTGAAACCAATGTTCAAATTCGTTTGATTTGAAAATTTCTATCATTTCGTCAACAGAATATCCCGATGCGTAAAGTCCTGCAACTATTGCTCCCATTGATGTTCCGGTAACATAATCAATAGGAATATTGTTTTCTTCCAACGCTTTTATCACGCCAATATGCGACAAGCCTCTTGCTCCGCCGCCGCTCATTACCAATCCTACGCTTTGCGAACTACCGAGCGAAGAAAAAAACGACAAACAAAAAGCAGTCAATAAAATTTTTAATATTTTATGTTTTATATTTAGTATCATATTTTTTATTTTTTCAACAGTCAATTATTTGCAAAGGTCGCAAAGTTTTTTCAAATCAACAATAATTTTTGGCTTATGATTTGCGATTTTTTTGCAATATTTTTTTTCTTTTTCATTTCTTATAATTACCTTTGCGGTTGAAACAATGGTCGAAATTACAAAAAAAATATAATATGAAAAAGAAATTATTATCAATTAGTATTATTGTTGCAATTTTTTTTGCATGCAATAACGGTAAAAAAACCGAACAACAATCACAACAAACAGAGCAAACAGAGCAGCCCGAAGTTGTGAACGAAAAAGTAACTGAGCAAGCCGAAGAAAAATCTTCGGACGAGCAAACACAACAAACAGAAACAAAAGTTATGACACAGGAAAAACAAGAAACACAGGAAAAACCAAAAGTAAAAAAATCAGATGACCCTGTTTTTGATATTGTTACAACACTTGGAACAATACGCATAAAACTATACAAAGAAACGCCGAAACATCGCGATAATTTTATAAGCCTTGCAACATCAGGATATTATGATGGCGTGCTTTTTCATCGCGTAATAAAAGATTTTATGATTCAAACGGGCGACCCCGATTCGAAAAACGCAAAACCCATTGTGCAGTTAGGTATGGGAGGTCCCGATTATAAAATTGATGCCGAAATTTTACCACAATTCAAACACAAAAAAGGAGCAGTTGCAGCAGCGCGACAAGGCGATCAGGTTAATCCCGAAAAAAAATCGTCGGGTTCGCAATTTTACATTGTACACAACCAAAACGGCACGCCATTCTTAGACGGCTCGTACACTGTTTTTGGCGAAACAATAAGCGGATTAGACGTTGTTGATAAAATAGCAAACGTAAAAACAGGTCAAGGCGACAGACCAATTGAAGATGTGAAAATCGAAAAAATTGTTCGCGTCGAATAAATTTTATAAACAACCATGAAAAATAAAGTAAAAGAATTACTCGAACAAGTTGAAAAATTTACTTCCGAAAGCATCGAACGAGTTGAAGAATTTCGTATAAAAATGCTTGGAAAAAAAGGAGAAATAACCCAACTTTTTGAGGATTTCAAAACCTTTACAGCCGAGCAAAAACGCGAAACAGGTAAAGATTTAAACGAACTTAAAACAAAAACGTTAGATAAAATAAACGAGTTTAAAGATTTATTGGCAAACACACAGGCGCAAACCAACAACACATTTGATATGACAATGCCTGCAACCAATGAGCCATTAGGTTCGCGGCATCCAATATCAATTATGAAAAATAAAATTATTGATATTTTCAAACGACTTGGCTACACAATTGCCGAAGGTCCTGAGATTGAAGATGATTGGCATGTTTTCAGCGCGTTGAATTTTCCGCCCGAACATCCTGCACGCGATATGCAAGATACGTTTTTTATAGAAACAAATCCCGATATTTTATTGCGCACGCACACAAGCTCGATACAAGTGCGGGCAATGGAACAGACCAAACCGCCGATTCGCATAATATGTCCGGGACGGGTTTTTCGTAACGAGGCGATTTCGGCACGCTCGCATTGCATTTTTCATCAAATCGAAGGCTTGTATATTGATGAAAACGTGTCGTTTGCCGATATGAAACAAACACTTTTGTACTTTGCACAGGAAATGTTCGGAAAAGATACGCAAATACGCCTTCGCCCTTCATATTTTCCGTTTACCGAACCATCGGCTGAAATGGATGTTTCGTGTAAAATTTGCGGAGGAAAAGGTTGTAATATTTGCAAAGGCACAGGCTGGCTCGAAATAATGGGCTGCGGAATGGTTGACCCCAACGTATTGGAAAACAACGGAATTGACAGTAAAAAATATACAGGTTTCGCTTTCGGAATGGGCATTGAACGCACATCGATGCTAAAATGGCAAACCAAAGATTTACGTCTGTATTTTGAAAACGATATAAGATTTTTACGACAGTTTAGCGCGGTCGTTTAATCTGATTTTATTTTTTTTACATAAGATAAACAAGTTGCAATTATTTTTGTAACTTGTTTTGTTTTTCATCACTAAACTAACTATTTTTCGTATCTTTGCAAAAAATAATAAAACGATGAAATACTCAAACATTCGCGAAGAGGAAATAAAGAACAGCGTAGCAACCGATTTTTTTGGACAATTCGATTGCGACAAGATTGTCGGGTTTATTGATTTTGCCGTGAAACTGAAACGCCCGAAAAATACTATTGATTTCGATGATGAATATTTGCTTTGGGCGGAGGAAAACAAAAAAGGTGCGAATATAGAAAAATGGAAAAGGTGTAAAATAATCGGAAAGAAAATTACAGCTAAATTATCAAAAGATTTTCCCGAAGGAATTGTAGAACACGACATTAAGAATTTAAAAAAAATAGGTGTGAAATTCTTTGGGATTTCATTAGAATACGAAGGATTGTCTGTGTCCATAACCGTACAAGATAACCGAAGATATGACGAACCATTTATTTATATGGACAGTATACAAACTCAAGGTGAAAGTCGTGGAAAAGGACTATGTGTTAAAGTTTTAGACGATTTTAAGTTTCTTGTAGAAGAAGGCGTTTTTCAACATTTAAATGTTAAAGATATGAGTGGTGGTTTTTGGGCAAAGATGATGAAAAAATATGATTTTATACAGGAAAGATTTACTAA
>JAITOP010000008.1 GCA_031289895.1 Prevotellaceae bacterium | reverse complement strand
TCGCTTTGAAAGCGTTTATAAAATTCTATTGAATTCACTCCTGTAAATTTTTCTCTTGTTTTCACGCTACAAAGGTAGCATTTTTTTTGGGCGACCTAAACGCTTATACCAATTTTTTTTTAAAAACCGATTATAAAAGGGCTATAAAAAACAGCGGTTATCCTAAACATTCGCAGTTTGTAAATTTAACGCAAAATGCTTACCTTTGCATTAATTGGTTCAGCATATTGTCGGGGAAAAACGGCAGGAAGAATTGTAGAAAAATTATAATTTTGAATATTGCAATGAATGGCAGTGGATTTAAAATCAGAGAAGCCAGGGAAATACCTTACGGCGGACAGGAAAAAAGTTTTCGGAAAACATTCCGAAACGGCGGTGAAAGCAGGGGAATGAGCACTTTTAGATACGCTTTCGTTCGGATGCGGAATTATGTTCTGTTTTTGTTAGCCTACATTGCGCCATCCAACAAAATAAGAGTGATTTTGAATCGTTGGAAAGGCGTAAATATTGCAGACGGTGCATACATTGGAATGTGTGTTTTTATTGACAATGCCTATCCCGAGTATATTTATATTGAAGAAGAGGCGTCTGTTAATGCAGGAGTAATGTTGGTTGCGCATTTTAATCCGAAAGTGCATTTCAAAAGAGTTCTACAGGCGAGAGTAGAACCGATTGTAATAAAACGAGGTGCTATTGTGGCTATTCGAGCAATCGTTATGCCGGGTGTAACGGTTGGCGAAAATGCGATTATAGCAGCCGCCTCAGTTGCTTATGAAGATGCAGAAGAAAAAACCTTATACAGAGGAAATCCCGCTAAAAAAGTGGGGAAAGTTAAAATTTAATAAAATAATGGAACTAAAAAAATTTATTGAAAATTTTGCTTCGCAATTTGATGAAACAGAAGCGAGTGTATTTAATGCCGACACGGTATTTAAGTCGTTAGACGAGTGGTCGTCGTTAATGGCATTGTCGATTATGGCAATGGTAGATGAAGAATATAATGTTTCTATTAAAGGAAATGACATTAAAAATTCAAAAACAATGGAGGATTTGTATAATGTTATAAAATCGAAATTATGAATGCACAAGTTTACATTGACCCTGTCTTTCATATTTGGCGTGGTTCGTTTTATTTATACGGACTTCATCAATTGTTTGGCAAACATAACGTTAAAAGAATATGTACAATCCATTTTCATTAGAAGGAAAAACCATTTTGGTTACAGGAGCATCGTCGGGTATTGGACGGGCAGCGGCTATTGAATGTTCCAAAATGGGAGCAACGGTTGTTATTACCGGCAGGAATAAGGAACGGCTCGATGAAACTTATTTGCAATTACACGGTGAGGGACACATTCAATTGGTCGCCGATTTGAAAGAAGAAGAAAGTATTTCATATATAATTGATAATGTGCCTGTTTTAGACGGATGTGTAAACAATGCGGGAATTACCGTTACATTGCCGACTTCGTTTATTAACAAAGACGCATTGAACAATGTGTTACAGGTTAATACAATTTCGCCGATACTTTTGACACAATCGTTAGTAAAAAATAAAAAAATAAAAAACGGAGGTTCAATTGTTTTTACTTGTTCTACCTCCGGTGTGTATAATGCTGTGGTGGGAAATGCCATATATTCGGCTTCCAAAGGTGCAATAAACGGATTTATGAAAAATGCGGCATTGGATTTGGCAGCCAAAAACATCCGCGTAAATGCTGTTTCTCCGGGAATGATACATACTAATATCCTTGAATCCGGCATTATTTCGGAAGAACAGTTGAAAGAAGATATGAAAAAATATCCACTCAAACGCTATGGTGAACCGGAAGAGGTAGCCTATGCGATGATTTATTTATTGTCTGATGCATCAAAGTGGATAACGGGAAGTAATTTGCTGATTGACGGCGGTTTAACATTATTATAACACGATGAATTATGGCATTTATAACTTACACCGGAGTTGGAATTAAGGCAATAGCAGCTTGCGTGCCTCCTAAAAGAATTTATAATAAAAATTTGGGTTATCTGATTCCGGAAGAAGAAATTGAGAAGACAATTAATTCGATAGGAATAAAAGAGCGGCGGGAAGCAGATAAAGATGTTTGTTCTTCGGATTTGTGTTTAAAAGCTGCCGAAAAATTAATTTTGGACTGTGCCATTGATAAATCAACGATTGATGCATTAATTTTTATCTCACAAACACCAGATTATCGGCAACCGGCAACCGCACCGAGTTTGCAGCATCGGTTGGGTTTGCCCCAAACAACATTGGCTTTTGATATTAATATGGCTTGTTCGGGCTATGTGTATGGTTTGTCGATGGCGTTTGCGTATGCAAGTCTTGCGGGAATTAACAATGTTTTGCTGCTGGTAGGCGAAACAATGTCTAAAACCATTTCAAAAAAAGATAAAAACACGACGCCTTTGTTTGGCGATGCAGGAACGGCTTCGTTAATTACCAAAGATGCAAAGTTCGGTACGTCTTATTTCACATTAAATTCCGACGGCGAAGGTGCTGACGTGTTGCAAATTCCTTACGGTGGCTATCGAAATCCGAGTTGCGAAGAAAGACTGAAAGAAACGTCAGATGAAGCAGGCAATATCTTGACAGGCGAACAGTTGCACATGCAGGGAATGGACGTGTTTAATTTCGGATTACGGGTCGTACCGAAAAGCATCAAAGATATTCTGTCTTTTGCTGAAAGTAAAATCGACGATGTTGATATAATTTTGTTTCATCAGGCAAACAAATTTATGACTGATTTTTTCGCCAAAAAGTTGAAATTTTCACTGGAAAAAGTGCCTTACAGTTTGCAATGGTATGGCAACACAAGTGCAGCGTCTATTCCGTTGAATGTGGTTTCAGAGATGCAAACGCCCCATTATCCGCAACGAAAAAATGTGATAATGGCAGGTTTCGGCGCTGGTTTGTCGTGGGGAACCTGTTTGTTATCGTTGGAACAAACAAAGGTGTCTGAAATAGTAGAATATTGATTATTAGATATTTAAAATGAAATACTTTATTTTCAGGAATTATACTGTCGAGCCTTTTTTCAAAGGATTAAATGTTGTATTTTCAGGATACGAAAATATTTCGTTTGTTGATGCAGAAGCCGGTGCTTATATTTGGTTTTATCTGTCGCCTTATCGTACAGATAACCAAATAATTGCCAATGAAATAACCAATTACGGCAATTTGTTGGAATTAGTCCTTGCAAAAATTAATCCAAATAAACCTCTTCTTGTATTTACGATGCAAGTGGTTTATAAAATCAACTATCAGACGGCAGAAAGTAATGTAGAAGAGGCAATTATAAATTACAATCAAAAAATCAGAGAATGGACAAGAGACAACCGGAATTTGAAAATAATTGACATTTCCGATTTCTTCAATCGTTTTTCGCGGGAACAATTAATTGATTGGAAATATTACTATATGTCACAAATGCCGTTAAATCCGAAATTGGCGTCGGATTTTCAACAATGGTTTGAACGGCAATTGGAAATCATAAAATTGCAACGCAAAAAGTGTATTGTACTCGATTTGGACAATACGCTTTGGGGCGGCATTTTGGGCGAAGATGGCATCGAAGGTATCAAAATGGGCGAAACCTACCCCGGAAATACCTATCGTTTTTTTCAGGAATATTGCCTGCAATTGCATCAAAACGGCATTATTCTTACCGTTTGCAGTAAAAACAACGAACAGGATGTGTTGGAAGTCTGGGAAAAACATCCGGATATGTTGCTTCGGAAGGAACATCTTGTTACCTACCGTATTAATTGGAACAATAAAGCCGATAATATCCGTGAAATTGCCCAAGAATTGAATATCGGACAGGACAGTCTGGTGTTTATTGACGACAGCCCGACCGAGCGCGAATTGGTGAAACAGATGTTACCGCAGGTGAGCGTTCCTGATTTTCCGAAACAGCCTTATTTATTTCCCGAATTTATTAAATATCTGACGGATAATTATTTCAGTGCCTACGAATTAACACAGGAAGATGCTGCAAAAACACAACAATACAAAGAAAATGCTGAACGGCGGCAATTTCAGAACCAATTTGTGGATTTTGAGTCGTACCTGCAAAGCCTCGAAATAGAGTTGACAATCGAACCGCTAAACGATTTAAACATTGCCCGATTGGCGCAGATGACACAGAAAACCAATCAGTTTAATCTGACAACAAAACGATATACCGAAATTGATATTCGAAATTTTGCGGACAAAGGGGCATTAATTTACGGTTTGCGTGTCAAAGACCGATTTGGCGATAACGGACTTACCGGATTGATAATCATAACAACAAGCACTAAAAAAGAAGCCGAAATTGATACATTGCTGTTGAGTTGCCGCATTCTCGGAAAAAATATAGAAACCGTTTTTGTTCAATATATTCTTAACAAGTTAAAAGTTTCAGGAGTACAAACGGTTAAGGCAGATTATGTTAAAACATTGAAAAACAATCAGGTAGCCGAATTTTACAGCTATTTAGGATTTGATGTAGAAAATATTTCGGAGATGCAAAAAAGATATAATATAAATTTAGATAATATTAATTTTTCAACTCCTCAAATTTATAAATTGATAGAAAAATGACAGAAAGATTAAAAAATGTATTCAAGCAAGTATTTAAATTAGATGAAATTGCAGATAACATTTCACAAGCTAATTGTGATAAATGGGATTCTATGGGGCATCTTAATCTTATCGTTGAGATTGAAATAGAATTTGATATTTCGTTTGAACCCGAAGAAATTGCGATGATGAAAGATTTTAAAGCGGTAAAAGAATTACTCAAAAAGAAAATTAATTTGTAAAATTTTTATAAATCAAACATATAAATATAAAATATATGATTTCAATCATTATTTCAACGCATAACAAGGATTATTTCAATTCCGTGTCGGATAGCATAGAAAAAACTATAGGAGATGTGGAATACGAAATTATAGGCATAGAGAATCATGCAAAGTACTCGCTGTGTGAGGCATACAATATTGGTGCAAGTAAGGCAAAATTTTCTTATCTTTGTTTCATGCATGAAGACATTTTATTTTGGACAAAAAATTGGGGTAACCATCTTATTAACTTGATGTTAAGTGATAAAAAAATCGGACTGGTAGGTGTAATGGGTACAAAATTCAAATCAACTTATCCTAAATATTCTTGGGGAGCAGGTTATTTTTTAAGACACATGTACAAAGGACATGTTATACTCGTTTCAGGAGAATGCCTAAATTTTAATACGGATTATAAAGGATATAATACAATACAATACAATACAATACAATACAATACAATACAATACAATACAATACAATACAAGAAACTGTAGATGTGGTTTGTTTGGACGGAGCATTTTTATTTACTCAAAAAGAAGTTTTGCAAAAATGCAGATTTGACGAAAAACTTTTTACAAATTATCATGGCTATGACATTGATTTTTCTTTGCAAGTTTTCTTTGCCGATTACAGGGTTGTTGTTGATAATGCACTGTTATTACAGCATCTATCGTCTGGCAATCTTAATAATGAATTTTATAAGGCACAAAAATTAATTCAGAAAAAATGGAAGAAAAAACTGCCTGTTGGCGCAAGGGACATTAGAAATATTAAGTATAAAAAATATTGGTACAACACATTATCGTGGATAACAGGTCTTGGCAAAGAATTATTGAACAATAATTTAGGATTAAAATTTAGAAAAATAATAAATAATCGAACTTAACAATGAATATACTTTTTTTCAATCATGGGGATATTACATCTGTGCCAGGTAGCGGAATACAGCGTGTAACACACAATCTCTCTATGCAATTTATAAAGGAAGAAGGGATAAAATGCTATTTGGCTTTTTATGCCAGAAGCACCGAAATATTGAATACTGTTTTTACAGACAAAATTCAACTTAACAATGGGGAGGAAGACGTAGAACCGTTAAGCGATTTTATTGTAAAACATAAAATAGACTTTGTTATTTTTCAACATGTGCTTGTAGATGAAGCACTTGGGCGCGTTCGCCGTTCGGTCGATAAGGCAAAAAATTGCAAGATTATTTATTGTATTCATACTTCGCCGGTTTCGAGTTTAACAAAACCGAGTATTCAGGCAGAATTTTTTCGTCTTGTTCGCGGCATTACCGTTAAAATAAGTATAAAAAGAATTATCACAGGACTTTTGCCTCGTTTTGTTTATAATTTTTATGCAAAACGCCATACCCAAAAAAGATTTTCACAATACAACAAATATTCCGACAAAATTGTGCTTTTGTCCGAACATCAAATCAACGAATATTGTGAAATATCGGGTATTCCGTTTGAGATGAGAAATAAAATAACCGCCATTCCCAATCCACTTACTTTCGATAAAGATATTCCTGTAGAATTTGATAAAAAACAAAACGAAGTCTTGGTTGTATCTCGCTTGTCGGAAAGACACAAGAGGATTACATACATCCTCAAAATATGGCGTGAATTTCAAAAGAAATACGAAGGGTACAATTATCGTTTAGTGTTAGTTGGCAGCGGAGAAGATGAAAGATATGTTAAAAACACAAATAATATTAATATATTAATGAGGGAGGGTAAAAATGTCTCATTTGAAGGGTCGCAAGACCCGACCGAATATTACAAACGCGCCTCAATATTTATGATGACTTCCAATTGTGAAGGATTTCCAATGACATTACTTGAAGCACAGCAAACGGGAGTTGTGCCTGTTGTGTTCGATAGTTTTTCGGCAGTACGCGATGTTATAGAAGACCATTACAACGGCTTGCTTGTTGAGCATAAGAATTTTACACAATTTGCAGACAGTTTGGCGTTTCTAATGCAATATCCCGAAGAAAGAAAACGTATGGCTGCAAATGCCATGCAAAGTTGTAAGAAATTCTCGCCGGAAAATGTGGTAAAAAAATGGATTAACTTGTTTGAAGAATTACAAAGACAGTAACAACAGAACCTGTTTTGTCGGGGAAAATATTTTATGATAGACTTTACACTAAAATTATATAAAAAGCTAATGATCAATTACTAATAAAACAGAATAATGAACAGGGATAATAAAAATGCTTCATTGCGTAACGAATTTGTTGCTGACATCAGAGATATTATTACGACATCGCGTATTGCAGCAATACGGAGCGTCGATTTTTCGCGGGTAATGATGTATTGGCGGCTGGGAGAGCGTATCCTTGTAGAAGAACAGCAAGGCAAGGAAAGAGCTGAATATGGGAGTTATCTGTTGCAAAATCTCGCTACTGCCATAGAACCCGAATTTGGGAGCGGGTTTACGGTGCGACAATTAGAAAGAGCAAGACAATTTTATAGAACTTACCAGATTGCGTCCGCAGTGCGGTCGCAATTCAACTGGTATCAATACCGCCTTCTTATTCAAATAGATAGCAACGATAAACGCGAATATTATGAATTGGAAGCACTACACAATGCGTGGACAGGACGAGAATTGGAGAGGCAAATAAATTCCGGACTTTACGAACGTCTACTGTTGAGCAATGATAAACAATCGGTGTTGGAAGTCGCTCGCAGGGAACGATTGCCGGAACATCCGTCGGAAATCATTAAAGACCCCATGGTGCTGGAATTTCTCGGATTGAAAAGCAAAGCATCTTACTATGAAAAAGATTTGGAAAGCGAATTGATAACTCATCTGCAGGATTTTCTCTTGGAACTTGGCAATGGCTTTTCTTTTGTTGCCCGTCAAAAAAGGATACAGATAGAAGAAGATGAATTTTTTGCGGATTTGGTTTTTTTCAATAGATTATTACGTTGTTTTGTGGTTGTGGAAATAAAGACGCATAAGATTACGCACGAAGATATTGGACAATTACAAATGTATGTGAATTATTACGATAGAACTGAAAAAATGCCTGAAGAAAATCCCACTATTGGCATATTGCTTTGTGCCAACAAAAATAATACTTTGGTAAAATTTTCATTGCCTGAGGATAATAAAACCATTATGACAAGTAAATATCAACTCTATTTGCCCACAGAAGCACAACTGCTGACAGAATTAAAACGCGAATTGAACAATGTGATTAAAAAATAAATATTTTATGATAGACTTTACACTAAAATTATATAAAAAGCTAATAATCAGTTTATTAGAACAAAATTACAAGATTTTTACGTTTGAAGAATTTTGTAAGGGAGAGCGTGCCGAAAAGTTTATTATTCTCCGACACGATGTAGATGAAATGGCTGATAATGCGCTTGAAATGGCAAAAATTGAGAAGGCTCTGGGAGTAAGGGCAACGTATAATTTCCGTACTGTCAAGCAAAGCAACAAGCCCGATATTATTCGGGCAATAGCGGCGTTAGGACACGAAATCGGTTATCATTACGAGGATTTGGCTTTCGCAGACGGGGATTTTGAACATGCAATCTCAACTTTCAGACAGAATCTCGAATATTTCAGGCAGTTCTATCTGGTAAAAACTGTATGTATGCACGGAAGTTCAACCTCAAAATATGATAATCGGGACTTGTGGAAATATCACAGTATTGAAGATGAGGGGCTTCTGGGTGAACCATATTTGAGTATAAATTTTGACAATATCTACTATATTTCTGACACAGGCTATCGTTGGGACGGATTTAAAACTGCCGTCAGAGATGTTGTAAAATCAGGTTTTTCAAATGTTTATCATCACACCAACGACATTATTTTGGCTGTCAAAAACAATGAATTTCCTGCCCAAGCTATGATTTTGGCACATACATTGTGGAGCAACAATTTTTTTAAATGGACAGGAATTTGGTCAAGAGAATTTTTTAGAAATAATATTAAAAAAATATCAAAAAAAAATAAATTTATAAATAAAATATATAGTTATTTCGTAAAATTATATTGGGAAAGATAAATGTTTTAAATACTAATTTGCCTGACAATATGCGAGGCGATAGAAAATATTAAATATTAAAATTACTAAAATATGAAAGATTATTTGTTATTGGAGAGGCAAACACTGCCTAATCATATAGAACGCTCATTTTTTAATGCATTGAAACATACTGCCAAAGAGCACGGCTATTCAGGTTTTATGCCAAAGACAAGGTTTTTGTACAGGCGATTTATGGACTATTTTTGGCATATACTTTCAAGGCTTGTGCCTCACAGCAGTATTCGAGTAAAACTGCATCGTTGGAGAGGTGTAAAAATAGGCAAAAACGTGCACATTGGACCACAGGTTACAATCGACGATGTATATCCCAATTTTGTAGTGATAGAAGACGGAGTGTCGCTTGCAGGACAAAACTACATTTTGACACACAACAAACCTCTTGAATATCACAAATATATTTCAGAGGCGTATCTGGCTCCCGTTTTCATCAGAAAAAATGCGTGGATTGCCATCGGGGTAACTATTTTGCCGGGGGTAACCGTTGGAGAAGGTGCTATTGTTGCTGCAGGTTCTATTGTAAATAAAGACGTCCCGCCCAATACTATGGCAGGTGGAATTCCTGCAAAAGTAATTAAAGAATTTGAAATGAAAGACGGTATCCCAATCGGGGAAAAAAAATAGTTTATTGCTTCATAATATATTTAAAATCAATTTAAAATAATACAAAAATAAGAAATGCAAGAAAAAGTAAAAATTATCTGCAAAAATCTCAATAATCAGGTTTTTGAATTTCCACTTGGCACAACCCTGATAGAAATTTATAATGCATTGAAAATCAATCTGCCGTATCAACTGATGTCGGCACACGTGAATAATAAATCTGAAGACTTGAATTTTCAGGTTTTCCGTCACAAAACGATTGAATTTCTTGATGTTAGCACACCATCTGGCTTTAGGGTTTATCTGCGTTCGATGTCTATTGTGCTGGCAAAGGCAGTTAGCGACCTGTTCCCTGATGATGTACTGCGAATAGAAAATTCTGTATGTCACGGCTATTACTGCACTGTCAACGGCAGAGAAAATAAAATTGCCCCTGAAAAAATTCAAAAAATAAAACAAAAAGTTCAGGATATTATCAAAAAAGATATTCCTGTTATTCCTCACGAAGAACCTACGGAAAGCGTCATAGAACTGTTTAGAAAACAGGGCGATATGGACAAGGTATATATTTTGGAGAGGCTCGGAAAACCATTTTCCAAATATTTTTCCATCGACAATTTTTTTGATCATTACAGCGATGTATTAGTGCCTTCTACGGGGTATTTGTCGCTTTTCGACTTGCTTGAATATGAAAACGGAATGTTTTTAATGATACCGGACAGGCTGAAACCGAATCAACTGGCGAAATTTGAGAATCAACCAAAGCTTTTCGATATTTTCAATGAATTTTCGCGTTGGAATACGCTACTGGGATTTGATAATGTTGGTGATTTCAACCGCGTTAACAACAAAGATACTGTTTTTAATATGATAAAAGTAGCTGAGGCGTTGCACGAAAAAAAAATTGCTCAAATCGCCGATATGATTGTTAAAAACAACAGTAAAATTGTATTGGTTTCAGGTCCTTCTTCTTCGGGCAAAACCACATTTGGCAAACGGCTTTCGATACAACTGATGACTTCGGGTATCAAGCCTGTGGCTGTTTCAATGGATAACTATTTTGTGGATAGAAAACATACGCCGTTGGACGAAAATGGCAATCCCGATTTTGAATCGCTTTATGCAGTTGATTTAGAATTGTTTAACAAGCAATTGACCCAATTGTTGAACGGTGAAAAAGTTAAAATTCCGACTTTCAATTTTGAAGACGGCAAACGCTGTTTTAGAGGGGACTTTCTGCAACTTTCCGAAAACAGTGTACTGATAATTGAGGGTATTCACGCCCTCAACCCAAGTATAACCAATGGCGTTGACAAAGAGGCTATTTTTAAAATTTACGTGTCCGCTCTTACCACAATTTCGCTTGACAACCACAATTGGATTTCAACCACAGACACAAGGCTGTTGAGGAGGATTGTAAGGGATAACAAATTTAGAAATCACACTGCCGTTGATACGATAAAAATGTGGCAAAGTGTACGCAGAGGCGAAGACAAATGGATTTTCCCGTTTCAAGAGGAGGCTGACGTAATGTTTAATTCGTCCCTGATTTTTGAGTTTGATGTGCTTAGGAAGCACGCTGAGCCAATTTTGGAAAATGTACCTCAAAACTGTGAGGAATATGCTGAGGCACACCGTTTGCTCAGATTTTTAAAATATTTTAGACCAATAGTAGAAAAAAGCATTCCGCCAACCTCCCTTCTGAGAGAATTTCTTGGCGGCAGCAGTTTTAGATATTGATATTTTGCATAATCATTTTAGTAATTCACTTACTTTAATACAAATAACAAATAAAATGTTTTCAGTCATAGTGCCATTATATAACAAGGCGGCTTATGTTGAAAAAGCCGTTCAATCCATTATAAATCAGACTTTTAAAGAGTTTGAACTCATTATTATAGATGACGGCTCAACAGATAATTCGTTGCAGGTTGTAAAAAAATTACGAACTGCAAATCACGAATTCAGGATAATTGAGCAGCAAAACAGCGGTGTTTCTACTGCCCGCAACAATGGTGTAAAATTGGCAAAATACGATTATATCGCTTTTCTTGACGCTGACGATTGGTGGGCTCCCACTTTTTTGGAAGAAATGAAAGACTTGATAAATGAATTTCCCGAAGAAGCGTTGTATGCAACATTTTATTACAAGGTAAAAAATCACAAAAATACTGTGGCTAAAATTGGTGTACCGGACGGTTTCAAAAAAGGGTATTTCGACTATATAAATGCCTACACTGTTTCGCCGTGGATGCCTGTTTGTATAGGGGCGGTTGTTTTGTCGAAAGAAGTTTTCAACGAAATGCATGGTTTTAAGCCACAACTGAAACTGGGTGAAGATTTCGATTTATGGATACGCATCGCTCTGAAATACAAGGTCGTTCTATTAAACAAACCGTTGATTTATTATAATCAGGATGTGGAACAGGCAAATCGGGCAATCGGTCAAAAATTGCACAAGCCGGAAAA
>JAITOP010000362.1 GCA_031289895.1 Prevotellaceae bacterium | reverse complement strand
TTTTGTTGCCCCCAACGTAATGTTTTTCCGAATCTCACAAAAAATCCTTTACCTCCTCTAAATGCACTTATATGTTGATAACGACGATAAGGTGCAACTTCAGAATGATTAATCGTTGCACTTGAAAGAGTAGAAGCCGTAAACGGGTCGAAACATCCAATTCCTACGTAAAATTTTGGATGAATGTAATATAGTGTTATTCTGTCGCCGCCTTCACTACGGTCTAACGTTTCGCCCCAAAAAGAATCATTTGAGTTTTGGTAAAAACTATAAGATAATTGCCATTTTTTATACATAAAACTAACTTTGCTCCATAAAAAGAAATAAGTAATTGCATGCGTATATGTGTTGCCGTAGCTTAAATTTCTTCTTATTCCGGTACAAAATTGGACAGAAAGAAAATTCCATAATTTTGTTGCATTTAAATAAAGGTAAGGAGAAATTTCATGAAAACTTTTATGATTTTCGACTGTTCGTATAATATATTTACCTTCCAAAAAAGACGTTTCCATTACCGGTTTTGCCATATATTCATATTTTATTTCAAAAGACAAATACAGATTTTTCGTTTCAAAATCAAAACTTGTTCTGTTTTGATAATATTTAGGATTAGATAAATTAGGATTTCCTCTGCGAATTTGTATAGAATCAATAAATTGGTCAACATTACTTAAGTCGGATAAAGATGGACTTCTATTATGTGACAACATAAAATCAGACCAAATACTGCTTGTTTTAGAAAATGTATATTGTCCGGAAAGTCCTACATATAAATTATAATACGTATTCTTAATATCACCTATTGCATTAGCGTTTCTATACAAAGAAGTACTAACATTTATATATGATTTATCTTTTGTAAAGGTCAGGGATGCCGATAATTCACTTCGATTTACATCAATTTTGGTAGAAGTATTTTTTATAGTATTGTTATAATTATTTTTTGTTGTACTGTAATTATGCTTTAATGCAGCATCAAAAGTCATTGTCCAACCCGACTTTTCCAACTTAATATCATTTTCGTAAGAAACAGAGGCATTATAAACTTGTTGGTTTTCGTCAACATCCGAATAAAAATAATTTTCTACTGTATTGTCGTTAAGCATTTCTTTGTAATCGCGCTTATAATTGCGTTTAGCATAACCTCCCGACAGAGTTGCGTACAACATTTGATGTTTGCCCAAAGGCTCTTGATAATAAAGCCGCAGATTAGGTGTAAATGCTGTGTTTTGTGAATTATCCGTCATAAACAATGTGTCGTTACTTGTATTGGTAAACAATTTACTTTTGTAATTATTATCAGGATAATTTTCAATTCTGTTGGTAAGCGACACATCAAATATTCTATTGTTTTTAAAATAATTATATCTGAACGACAAATTATTAACTAAATATCTGAATCTGTCATTTTCGCCTTGTTCCTTACGTTGTATTGTTGTTCCATTAATATAAAATGTTTCTTCGTTTTCTCTCCATTGCGATTTAAAATCGCGAAATTGAGGCCAGTATGACATTGAAAACTGTGATGCTCCATTATAAAATTTTGTAAAAAAATAATCTTCACCATACACTGTTACTAATCCATTTGTGAGGTCTGTAGTAAATGTTCCTCCTTTTTCAATTTGTTTTACAATAAAATTAATAATTATAGATGCGCCTGCAAAGCGAGCCAAAGGTATATCCGAATATTCAACACTTATTATATTTTTAGCGTCCAAAGCTACTATTTCGTAATTGTCGGCTTCGCGCCCGTTTATGAGCGTTACAACGTTACCACCAATAGCCGAGACCGAATTTTTGTCAATATCAACAATCAAACGAGGTAAGATAAGTTTATCAAGTAAAAACAATCCTGTCGGCGACTTGGCGATTTGTTCTGCTGTGGGAGTAATTATTCGTTTGCCATCTTTAAATATTGTATTACTTGCTATAACAACAGCTTCGGAAAGCGAATGCACGTTTGATAACATAACAATAGTATCAATATTTCCATGTGTTATGCTTATTGTTTTTGTTTGATAACTTGTATGGCTAAAAATTAATCGCTTTATAGAATCATCGCCTTTTTGCAAGATAAATTCACCTGATTTGTTGGTTGCTGTACCTTCAATAAAAACGCTGTCGGTTGTGTTTAAAACAACGTTTACCGATTCTATTGGCATACCTGTTTCATCAACTACAATGCCGCTGATTGCTTGTGCGTTAACTGTCATTATAGTAATGCAAAATGTGATTATTGTTAATAATTTTTTCATGGTGATTTTTGATTTTGTAATATTTTTAATTAAAAAAGTGTAATTTGGCAAGTCGAATTTCACAAACTTACCTTTTAATAGAAAAATGTTATAAAAATGAAGCAATTTCATATTCAAATTTTAAAAATTTCGTAAATGTATAATTTTATTTCAAAAAAAACAGAAAATATAATTTTATTTCAAAAGTAAAATCATAAAATATTGTATGTGAACTATTTAATTTTCTTAAAAAATATTAAACCCAAACGATTTTTTGCAAAAAAAGTGTTTAAAAGTAAAAGAAAACAGACTTATAAAGTAATACTTTTTATTTTTTATCTTTGAAAAGCCCTCAATCGTTTCGCGTCATTGAGGGTTATTCACATTAAGTGATGACAAATAAATAAGATATAAATGTCTCTGGATTGCTTCGTCCCTCGCAATGACGCATTGCATTTGGACTTCCCGTCATTGCGGACTTGACCCGCAATCCCCTGATAATAAATCTGTATATTTCAGGGGATCCCGCGTCACGCGCGGAATGACGGGCTAATGAAACACCTGCGTCATTGCGAGCAACGAAGCAATCCAAAAATTAAAAACATCATAAGTTATTTATTTTTTGTAACTAAGGACTTCGGACTTTTTGCTATTCGCCACAAATCGTAATTCGTAATTTTCGTAATTCGTAATTGTTTCTGTCTCTAATTTCTTCATAAAACTGTAAAATTTTTGATTTATTAATATAAAATACATATTTTTTTGTAATTTTGCCGTTCAATATTTCAATAATATCTGTTTTGAAATGGGAGAAAAGAGAAAAAAAATATATCGCATATTAGGCAAAAAATATAGGTTTTCGATTTATAACGATACCGATTATGAGCAAGTGTGGAAAGCGCGTCTTTCGGGTTGGCTTGTTCTGAGTGTTGTTATTCCTGTTATTGCCGCTGTCTTTTTCTTGTTTTTTTTATTTATCGCTTATACGCCCGTTCGCAATCTTATTCCGGGTTATCCTACCAATTCAACACGACAAAAAATTATAAGCAACGCCGAAAAACTTGATTCTCTCGAAAACGCAATTGCCTCGTGGGAAGGATATTTCAACTCAATACAATCGTTTGTTACGGGCGAAACAGATTCTATCATAAATGAAAATCTTAATGTCGATTCGCTTATCAACACACCCGGAGCGACAGAATATACTCTGTTGCCCGAAGATTCTATATTCAGAAGCGAAATTGAGCAAGAAGAAATTGCGCGTCTGTCGGTAAAAAACAAAAGCCCTATATTTGAAAATATGTATTTGTATCCGCCGCTGAAAGGCGAAATAACAACATTATTTGATGCAAATAAAAAATATTTTGGTATTGATATTAAAGCCACCACAAGTCCTATTGTTACAGCAACGCTCGATGGAATGATAATCTTTTCGGGATGGACGTTTAACGATAATTATGTTGTGCAAATTCAACACAACAATAATTTAATATCAATATACAAAGGAAACGCAACGGTAATTAAATCGGTAGGCGAGCGTGTAAATGCAGGCGAGGCGATAGCCAATGTGGGAACAAATACAAATCCTGCAAAAAATAATGTGCTGCATTTTGAATTATGGCAAAACGGCATCCCTATTGACCCAACAACTTATATTCATTTTTGATGAAAAAAAAGCGCGTAGCAATACTTGGTTCAACAGGTTCTATCGGCACTCAAACGCTTGATATTATACGCGCACACCGCGATAAATTTGATGCCGAAGTTCTTGTCGCCAATAACAATGCCGAACTTTTAATACAACAGGCGATAGAATTTCAACCAAACACAGTAATAATTGTAAACGAACAAAAATATGATTTTGTTTGCGATGCACTTGCCGAATATCCTATAAAAGTTTATACCAAATCCGAAGCTGTTGAACAGATTGTTTGCAGCGAAAGTATTGATATTGTTTTTGCTGCAATGGTTGGATATGCAGGTTTAAAACCTGTGATAAGCGCAATAAAATCGAAAAAAACAATTGCACTCGCCAATAAAGAAACACTTGTAGTTGCAGGCGATTTAATTATGCAACTTGCAGAACAATATCAAGTTAACATTATCCCTGTCGATTCCGAACATTCGGCAATTCTTCAAAGCATTTTATCAGAACCTAATGAGATAGAAAAAATTTTGCTGACGGCTTCGGGCGGTCCGTTTTTTTATGCCGATAATGAATTTATCGCAAACGCAACAAAAGCAGATGCACTGAAACATCCGCGATGGACGATGGGAAAAAAAATCACAATAGACTCGGCAACAATGATGAATAAAGGTTTTGAAGTGATTGAAGCACATTGGCTTTTTGGCGTTAAACCCGAACAAATACAAATTGTAATTCATCCGCAATCGATAGTTCACTCAATGGTGCAGTTTGCCGACGGCTCGGTAAAAGCGCAACTGAGCGAACCCGATATGCGAATACCTATTGCATACGCGCTGAATTTTCCGTTGCGATTGCCTCTCAGCTGCAAACGTATTGATTTTTCTAAAATTTTGACATTGGAATTTCAAAATCCCGACACAAAAAAATTTCCTTGCATAGCATTAGCCTACGACGCTTTGCGCAAAGGCGGAAATACAGCCTGCATAATGAACGCTGCAAACGAAATTGCTGTTGAAGCATTTTTAAACGACAAAATCAGATTTTTGCAAATCGCCGAAATCATAGAAAAAACAATAAATAAAACAACATTTATACAAAATCCGCAAATTAATGATTACATTGCAACCGATATTGAAGCGCGACTAACAGCAAAAGAATTATTTTAAATAAAAATATTAAACAAATTAAATAAAACTCAAATTAAAATATGGATATATTAATAAAAATTTTACAACTGATTTTAAGTTTATCGATACTTGTACTTGTACACGAATTTGGACATTTTTTCTTTGCCCGCCTTTTTAAAATGCGTGTCGATAAATTTTATATGTTTTTTAATGCATACGGCTCTATTGTTAAATTTAAAAAAATAAACGGAAAATGGAATGTGCGCTGGTTTTCAGGCAACAACAAATCAACACGTAAAAAACTTGATGAAAACGGTGCTGAAGTTCTCGACAAAAAAGGTCGTCCCGAAACAGAACTTATTCCGCTTGCCGAACTTCCCGACGATAACTGGAACAAATATCCCCAAACCGAATGGGGGCTTGGCTGGCTGCCACTTGGCGGATATTGCAAAATCAACGGAATGGTTGACGAATCGATGGACAAAGAACAAATGAAACTACCGGCGCAACCACATGAATTTCGGGCAAAACCCGCATGGCAACGCTTGTTTGTAATGATTGGCGGAGTTCTGTTTAACGTAATTCTGGCAATCGTTATTTATTGGGGAATTTTATTTACTTGGGGCGACAATTATCTTGCAAACCGAGATGTGAAAAACGGCGTTTATTGCAGCCCGCTTGCAAAAGAAATAGGATTCAGAGATGGCGATAAAATTCTTCGTCTTGATGGTGATACCATCGAAAAATTCAATAATATACAAATAAAAATCATTCGCAACCGAGTTAAAAATGTTGAAGTAGAACGCAATGGCGAAAAAATAATTATTCCCGTAGCCGATACTTTTTTAAGCAAAATTTTGAAAGATAAAGAATTTCTAAGCGCGCGGATGAGATTTATAATATCCAATTTACAGGAAGAATCGCCGGCACAAAACGCAGGATTGCAAAAAAACGACAGAATTATTGCAATAAATTCGCAAAATGCAGAATATTTCGACGAAATTGCTGATATCTTATCCCAAAATAAATCGAAAACCGTAGAAATAAAAGCCCTGCGCAATAACGACACACTTGTTTTTTCAACAAATGTTTCGGAATTTGGCAAAATCGGCGTAGGAGTTTCCGATTCAATATTAAAATCAACACATATTTATTACGGATTTTTTGAAGCATTGCCTGCCGGAATAAGCAAAGGTTTCAGCGGAATAAAAGATTATATTACCGATTTGGGATTGATATTTTCGCCGACAGTAAAAGCGGGCGACTCGGTTGGCAGTTTTATTTCAATAGGCAATATTTTTCCTGCGTTGTGGGATTGGGAAAGATTTTGGCAACTTACCGCGCTATTGTCGATAATGCTTGCTGTGATTAACATTCTGCCAATTCCTGCACTCGACGGCGGTCATACCGTTTTTGTATTGTACGAAATGATATTTCGCCGCAAACCAAGCGATAAATTTCT
The DNA here is from genome assembly GCA_031289895.1 of Prevotellaceae bacterium. Classification (GTDB taxonomy): domain Bacteria; phylum Bacteroidota; class Bacteroidia; order Bacteroidales; family UBA932; genus JAIRKV01. The sequence continues at coordinate 3,820 of JAITOP010000362.1, read as the reverse complement.
GGAATCGGCGCAAATGGTTGGTATGATATTATTATTAGGTTTGATGCTGTTTGCATTAAGCAACGATATTATTAAATTTATAATAAAATAATCGTTTTTTATGGAATTATACAATAAAATACATCAATAATAAAAACAAAAATAACATGAAAAAATTATCAATAATAAAAATTACTGTGATTTTATCGGCAATAATATTTTTTAATTCATGTAAAGATGAAAATAAAATTTTGCCGTCGTCAACAGGTAAAGCGGGCGAAGTGGTTGTTGTTGCCAACGCCAATGAATGGAACGGAAATATCGGCGAAACAATACGTAAAATTCTTACCGAATCGGATACTTTGCTGCCGCAGCCCGAAGCTAAATTTTCGATTATAAATATTCCTCATCGGCAATTTTCAAACATCTTAAAAGTGCATCGAAATGTTGTTTTTATACAAATAGAAAAAGACAAAACCGAGTGTGAAATTTCGTCTAAAACAGATGCGTATTCGTCGCCGCAAACTGTTTTATATGTTGTGGGAGCAGATGAAAATCAGATAGTTGAGGCATTGCAAAAAAGAGCAAATAAAATAACCGATATTTTTGAACAAGCCGAACTCGAACGCATAAAAAAAGGATTGAAAAAAGTTGAAAACAGCAAACTTCGCAAATTGGTGGAAGATAAATACGGATATTCTATGTCTTTTCCGCAAGATTATGATTTGTTTGGCGATAAAAACGAATTTATGTGGCTCGGACTGCGCACAACAAAAGGCACAGAAGGCGTGTTTATATACACATATCCGTATAAAGACAAAGCGCAACTTACGCCCGACTCGTTAATCGCAAAACGCAACCAAGTTTTACAACAATACGTATTGCTCGACAAAGAACCGCAAGGCAGCGCATATATGACCACAACAACTTACATCGAGCCTTCATATAACACACTCACAATCAACGACGATTTTTTTGCACGCATTCGCGGATTATGGGAAGTTAAAAACGATTTTATGGGCGGTCCGTTTGTAAGTTATACAACCATCAACAAAGAAAAAAATATGATTATCACATTCGACGGATTTGTATATGCCCCCAGCCGCACAAAACGTGATTTGCTGCGCCATATTGAAGGAATTATTTTAACGGTAATCCGTAATCCGTAATCGGTAATCGGTATTCCGTATTTAGTCGTTGGTATTTGGTCGTTAGTATTTAGTCGTTGGTCGTTAGTATTTGGTATTTGGTCGGTTTTTTAAATTGTAGATTATGTGATTTTTTCTGTGTAATCTGCGTGCTTTGTGTTTGTTATTCATGTTTATAACACAAAGTTTACAAAGATTTTTTACAAAGAACACAAAGGTTTTTATATCAACAAATCCCGTAATTCGTAATTTCGTAATTCGTAATTATTTTTTAAAATTATAAGCAATTTCATTTAATTTATGTAAATTTACAAATTATTTTCTTGTATAAGTTAATAATTATTTTAAAAAATTGTAATAATATAAAATACTGATTGTAAATATGAAAAACATAGAAAAACTACGCAACTATATGCGTAAAGAAAAAACAGATGCTTTTATAATTCCAAGCAACGACCCGCATTTTAGCGAATATGTTGCCGATTATTGGAAGTGCCGCGAGTGGCTGAGCGGTTTTACAGGCTCGGCGGCAACTGTTGCCGTAACAAACCAAAAAGCCGCACTATGGACTGATTCGCGTTATTTTTTGCAAGCCGAAAACGAACTTAAAGGCAGCGGAATTGAACTCAAAAAAATGGGGCTGAAAGAAACCGAAACAATAATCGAATGGTTGCACAAAAACCTTACTGCTAAAGCAAAAATCGGTATAGACGAAAAACTTTTTTCGATAGCCGAATTTGATGATTTGCAAGCGCAATTACAGCAATTTCAACTTATTCACACTGCCGACCCCTTTGTTGAAATTTGGGAAAACCGTCCGAAAATGCCCGAAAACAAAGCGTTTTTATTAAACATAAAATTCAGCGGAAAAACTACCGCCGAAAAATTAAACGAAATTGAAAAATCGCTTGGCGAAACAAAAAATACTGTTTATGTAATTTCTGCATTAGACGAAATTGCTTGGCTTTTCAACATACGCGGAAGCGATATTAACTACAATCCTACCGCTATCGCTTATGGCGTAATTGATTTCCCTGATTTGCATCTTTATATTGATACAAAAAAAATATCAAATGAAGATAAAAAAACTCTGAACGAAAATAAAATCACATTGCACGAATACAGCGATTTTACAGGCTTTGCAGAAAATATCGACAATAAAAAAACGGTAATTATAAATCCTAAAAAAACAAGTTTATATATTTATAATATTTTGCAAAAAAACAAGCTGAAAATAAAAACGGAACGCAACTTAAACGGCGTTATTTCATCGCTTAAAGCGATAAAAAACAAAACGGAAATTTTAGGATTTCGCCACGCAATGATTGCAGACGGAACAGCGCTGGTAAAATTATTTATCTGGATAGAAGAAAATATCAACAAAATAAAAATCACCGAACTCGACGTATCGGAAAAATTACACGAATTTAGAGCAATGGATAAATTTTTTGTCGGCGAAAGTTTTGAAACAATATCGGCTTATGCTGCACACGGTGCTATTGTTCACTACGAGCCTACTCCCAAAACAAATGCGGAAATAAAAAAACAAAATTTTTTATTGCTCGATTCGGGCGGACAATATCACAACGGAACAACAGACGTAACACGAACAATACATTTGGGAAAACCAACAGCCAAACAAAAATTGGATTATACTCTTGTGCTAAAAGGTAATATAGAACTGAGCATGGCAAAATTTCCAAAAGGCACGCGCGGCACGCAACTCGACATACTTGCACGTCAGTATTTATGCGCGGCGGGGAAAAATTATCTGCACGGAACAGGGCATGGCGTTGGGCATTTTTTAAATGTTCACGAAGGCACGCAAAGCATAAGAATGAACGAAAATCCGGTTACGCTCGAATACGGAATGATAACATCAAACGAGCCGGGCGTTTACGTTGCAGGCGAATACGGAATACGAACCGAAAATCTGATTTTATGCAAGCCTTACAAAACAACGGATTTTGGCGAATTTATGCAATTTGAAACAATCACTCTTGCACCTATCGACACAAAAGCAATCAACAAAAAACTGCTTACAAATGATGAAATAAATTGGCTAAACACATATCACGAAATAGTTTACAGAAAATTATCGCCGCACCTGCGTACACAGGAAAAACGATGGCTTAAAAAGAAAACGGCTAAGATATGAAAGAATTAAAAATTAAGAATTAAGAATTAAGGATGAAAAATGTTGGAATACAAATAGGCAAAGAATATGATATTGCTGTTAAAGTAAGATACGATGCGGCGGGCAAAATAATATCGGGATTTGTTATCGGCGATGTTTTATATCAAAATCAGGCAATGCTGATGTTGGCGCATAAAGGCGAAATAAAGGAAAATCCGCTAACAGGTGTTGGATTGAATGATATTTGTAACGACAATAATTTTGAATCGTGGAAAGCAGAAATAACAGAGCAAATAGAAGGCGATGGGCAACGAATAACAAAGCTGGAATTAAACGAAAAAGGATTGACTTTAGATGCGAAATATGTTTGATAGTCGTAAGTCGTAAGTCATAAGTCGTAAGTCGTAAGTCATAAGTCGTAAGTTGTAAGTCGTAAGTTAAATTGAAATTTATATATAAAAAAAGATATGAAATATTTTACAATAAAAGAACTAAGCAAAACCAATACAGGTTTACCAAATGTTGCAACAGCAGAGGCAATAGCGAATTTGGAAAA
>JAITOP010000352.1 GCA_031289895.1 Prevotellaceae bacterium | reverse complement strand
TATTGCATATATCGCAAAGTTGAGGATATATCAAATCAAAAAAATATTTTATAAATTTAACAATTCTTATCATGCCTGATTATTAGTTACATTCGCCTACAAAAGTAAAAAAAACTTTATGGATATTTTTCAGATTACTTCTTTATATCTTAAAAAGTCATCAATAAATTTAATTTTATTTCTTTGAATAGCCATTCCTTTATGTTTGGACTTTTACAATAAAAACTCTTTCTTATTTCATAGCTAAATAACATAAAAATAATGTTTTAAGGAATTTAACTTAAAAATATTTATTAGTATCAACTTTAAAATGCTTTTTGCAAGCGTTGCAATAATAAATTTTCTTTTTGTAAAATGGCAGCGATTGCAGAAAAAACGCGCCAACAATAAAAAATGTATTCGCCTTATCGCGGTTTATTCCGTAAGTTACATTATCTGATTTGCAATACGGACAAATAACGGCGATGTCGTCATCCTCATAGTCGGTTTCTTCGTCGGGAATTGCGTCCAAGCCCAATATCATCAAGGCTTGTTCCTTATCTTTTTCCCACACTTTAAGATTTACATAACCCAGCGGACGCGAATATAAATAATTTTCGTTATCTACAAAGCATTGAATATCTGCGGCATCAAGTTTCGATTTTGCAAGATTAGCCTCTGCCGCAGTGGTAAATTTTGCAACTATTATAAAAGTTTCGTTATTATTTGAATTTTCCATTTTAAAATATTTAGTATTTAGTATTTAGTATTCCGTATTTAGTCGTTAGTCGTTAGTATTTAGTCGTTAGTATTTAGTCGTTAATATTTAGTCGTTAATATTTTGTAATTTGTAATTTTTAATTCTTAATTCTTAATTTTTAATTCTTAAGTTTTATATTTTCAATTTTATTCCTGCTTTGCCGAGCAACCATGTTATTCCTATCACAGCAAAGGCAAAGATAAGCGATTTTATCAATCCGCCAATGCCCGAGCGTGTAAATTCAGGAAATGTAACACTAAAAAGCGTAATTAAACTGTACCAAACCGAAGGAATAAGGTAACATGTAAGCGTGCTTGTGCCTGCCGGTTTTATTATGCCGAACCACGATTGTTTGCGTTTAATATCGGCAAGCCAATGAATGAAAGTAAGAACAGCAAACGAAATTGCAAGACAAAAGAAAATCCATGTGCAGGTTTCGCCCAATTTTGATATGATAAAATATTTATGCGTAAAAAGCGCTGCCGCAAACATTAAAACAGCAATTGCAATGTATGATGAACTTAATAATCCGAATTTTTCTTTTGTGCTACTGCGTTGCATGAGCATAGATGCGATTACGCCGGCAAACGAAAGCATCAAAAACGCTCCGTTGCCCGGAATAAAACCGCTGATACCAACGCTCGTCAACCATCCTAAATTTGAACTTATACACAAAACCGTGAAAAACAGCCATGCTATTATGTTTGACGATATTTTATTTTGAGTGAAAACAAAAATTACGGCGGTGTAGAGGTAAGTCCAGCCGATTAAACCAAGTATTTGCCACCATCCGGGACGCAAGCCTGCAAGCCCGTCGCTGTTTGCGCCTTTGAACAAAAATAAATAAAAAATCACAATCAGTATTAATATTTTAATTAATAATTTTGTTTTGCTGCGATTGCTCAAATAGCTTGCAATTACAGGAAAAACAGCGCAGGCGGCGATTATTAAATATTGAAAAACGTATCGCGAATTAAACGAAAATCCTATAGGAATAAAACCTAAAACAAACGAAGGTTCGGGAGATTTAGTCGTTTGCAAAAATATTGATGCAAGAAAAATCAATACAATCCAACCGAAAATCTGCAAACCCGAAAATACTCGTTTTGTTACGCCCGCTGCTTTGGGATAAACATTCCAAATCATAAAAAAAGCAACTATCGACAATATTTTCAACAATTGCGGCGTTATGCCTATATGTTTTGCTGTTTCGCCGAAATTATTGGATGCAAATAATCCCATAACTAAAAGTGCAACTGTGCGTTGTGCAATGTGCGAAAGAATTTGAATTTTAGAATCGCCTTTCATAATTCGGTTTTTTATGGCAAACGGCGTTGACAAACCCACGCAGAATAAAAAGCAGGGGAACACAACGTCCGAAAGTCCAAGCATATCTTCGTCCGCTAGGGCATGATGAAACCAATGCGGAATTGATTCGCCAAGACCCGGAATATCGTTTACAAAAATCATTAAAAGCATTGTTAATGCTCTGAAAATGTCGATTGATGCTATTCTTAGTGTTTGATTTTTCATTTTTATTTTGCTATTTCAAGTTCATTAATCAAATGTGCAGCTCCTGAAAACTTATCAATTATAAACAGCACATAACGAATATCTACCGAGATGTTGCGGCAATAATCGGGGTCGAACATTACATCACTCATTGTTGACTCCCAGCAGCGGTCGAAATTTAAGCCCAGCAAGTCGCCATACGCATTTAAAATCGGGCTGCCCGAATTTCCACCTGTCGTATGATTAGATGCTAAAAATGCTACGGGCAACTCGCCTTTTTCATTTGTGTAGTTCCCAAAGTCCTTTGCATTGTAAAGTGCGGCAAGCTGCGGTGGTATTGCGTAATCCGCGATTTCGCCGTTGCGGCTTTTTTCAATTATTCCGTCTAATGTTGTGTAATGTTTATACAGAGTTCCGTCGACAGGCGAAAAACCTTCAACTTTTCCGTAAGCAACGCGCAAAGTTGAATTTGCATCGGGATACAAAGTTTTATTTTGAGGCATTTCAAGCAAAGCACGCATATAAAGACGTTGCTTGATATTAAGCGTTTTGTAGAGTTCCAGCAATTTAGGCATAATATTGTTTTTATAAAAATCGACAAACGAATTATTAAAAATCATTAAAATATCGCTGTTAAATTCTTCGGATTTTTCATCTGTATTTTCTGCAAACTTATTGAGCCATTGTAGGTTTACAAACTTTGTCGTGGAATAAATTTTATTTGATATTTCAGCAAAATTGCCATTTGTTTCGGCATAAAGTTTTTTGAAAAATTCGGGTTGATATTCCGCAGAAATATTGCTGTAATAAGTTTGCATAACATCTGCAAATATTTTTTTATCGGTATCAAGACTATAATTTTTGAAAAAATCGGCAACTTCGTTTTTAATAATTTCCGCTGATTTTTTATCTTTCAGCAGCGAGTTTAAACGGCGCGTAAACCTAACAATTTCAGGGGCTAACACCGCTTCATTGAAGTAATCGTTTAGCAACGAATAGGTATTTAAATCATCATAAATTTTCTGAAAATCGCTGAGTAAATTTTTATAAACCGCACGCGATTCATCCGCCAAAACCCAGTTGGTAAACTGTTTTTCAAATTCCCGTTTTTTATTTACAGCATCCAAACGCTGCAAACCTAAATACTCGCCTTGCCATTTTTTCCAAGCGTTTGCAATGCTTGCCTGCTTTGATGCGTATTTTATTCGTATCGAAATATCGCTTGCCATGTCGGCATTGATAATATTTAAGCGTTGTGTGCGCAATTTTATTTTGTGCGGATTGTGTTTCAGCAACATTTCAACCGCATACGATGGCAAATATTCCTGCGTGCGTCCCGGAAATCCGTAGATAAAAGTAAAATCGTTTTCCTTGTATCCGTCAAGCGAAATTTTAATATATCGTTTTGGTTTATATGGCTGATTTTCTTGCGAATACTCTGCCGATTTATTTTCGCTGTCGGCATAAATTCTGAAAACAGAAAAATCGCCTGTATGACGGGGCCACATCCAATTGTCGGTATCGCCGCCGAACTTACCGATAGCATCGGGCGGCGTGCCTACCAAACGCACATCTTTATAAACTTCGTAAACATATAAAATGTATTGATTTTCGTAGAAAAGAGGGCGCACGGAGGTTTCAAATTTCCCGCTATCGCTCGATTCTGCCTCTATTTGTTGCGTTCGTAAATATATCAGATTATGGCGAACAGAATCGGGTGTGTTGTCATCAATCCCTTGTAGAATCTGGGATGTAACATCTTCCATTCTGTAAAGAAATTTCACCGTAAGTTTTGGATTTACCAATTCGGCGGAATATGATTTTGCCCAAAAACCTTCGTCAAGGTAATTATGCTCAACCGAGCTGTGCGATTGAATTTGCTCGTATCCGCAATGATGATTTGTAAATAATAATCCGTTTTTTGAAACCACAACTCCTGTACATCCGCCGCCGAACTGCACAATAGCATCTTTCAAACTCGAATGATTGATGTCGTAAATATCTTGTGCCGTAAGTTTGAACCCCTTTTTTTGCATATCGTCAATAGTGTATTTTTGCAGGATAGGCAACCAAATTCCCTCGTCGGCAAAGGCGGTAAATGTTGTAGCAACAAAACAGAGCGCAATAATAATTTTTTTCATAATCAGTAAATGTTTTATTTTATAATATTCTTGATTTTAGCACAATAACAAGTATGATGTTTTATACATAAACGCAAATTTCGGTAAAAACCTTTAATTATGCAAAAAAAAATTTAATAAATTGGTCGTTGGTCGTTAGTCGTTAGTCATAAGTCGTTGGTCTATTTATTGTTGATTT
>JAITOP010000323.1 GCA_031289895.1 Prevotellaceae bacterium | reverse complement strand
AAATGGGAAGTATCACAACCCGCAAAAATTAAATTTGCATAAAAACAGAAAAAAAATATGGGAATTATTTATTGGATAGTAATTATAATACTGATTTTGACGATTACGTTTAATGTGCGAACTTTCCGCTGCTTTTGCAAAAGTGGTTTTGTGAAAACCATTGGTGCAATAATGGGCATTTTGCTTACTGTTATTGGGATTTTTGTGAGCGTTTTTGCGGATAATTTAAGTCAGTACGACGAAAAGAATCTTTATTGGTTTAGCCCTAACAACATAATTGATTTCACTATTAACGAACTCAAATATACAATGCAGGACGAGGACGATACGATACGAATTTTAAAGGCAGATACAATAGATATACAGCCGTTTAATGAGCCAATACATTATATTTTTGTAGTAGATAAAACGCTTGATTCAAAACAGGATAGAGAGAAATACATAGATAAAACAAAATTTAGAGAGATTATTAAGCATAGATTTATCGCTAAAGACCCAACTGCTGATACAACAAAATTAAATAAGAATACAGGTTCAAAGAAAAGCATAAACAACAAACCTGACAATTTCTTTGATGATAGAGAAGACCTGATGTTGGCAAGTTGCATATTGAAGGTATATACTGAAAATCCAGATAATACTTGGCAAGTGTTTATCTATAATGGGGAACTGAAAACAGAAGAAAATAAATATCAAAATGAATTTAATGTAATATCAAACAGCACCTTATCTGATTTTTTGGAAAATTACGGTTATCAATCAACAGACGATAGAAGACCGCGTGTTACAAATTTTGCAAGAATTATAGATACCGTAACAAATACATTGGAAAAAGACCCTGATAAAAATAAATATAGAGTCATTACCATTTTCAGCGATTATGTTCACGAAGACAAAGAAACAAAAGTAGATATTAAGAAGGTTGATGATGCTATACATAGTTTAGGCACACTGCCTCATATAGCCGTTAATAAAAAAGGAGACAAACATACAAAATCAGTGAAAACGCTCTTAAATTTAGTGGATTTGGAGTATAAAAACAATTATCAAACAAAATACGAACTTGATAAAAGTAAAAATAAAATTAGGCAAAATATTAATATAAAGCAAGTTCCCAATCTTATTGACAATAAAAAAGACACAATAAGTATTAAATTATCGGCGTATAACAAAGGAACTAATGACATATATATAACTGTACAATCATTAGACACCATAAATAAAATTGAAATGTATGATAAAGTAAAAAGTTTGTTTTACCATTATTTTCATTTTTGCCACCATTACAGTTTCCACGAATTTGATATTTTAAAAGATACTGTCAGTCAGTATGGCTATATGGCAAATATTGCAACATTTCCACATATTGACCCCAAAAAAGACCCTCACAGAACTTTTGTAACATTTCATTATCCCTTTATGTCCGGTAAGTTCAGCGAACTTTATTCTACCTATCTTAAATTCAAGCAGAGCGGAGAGTTTATGGTGAGTATTAACGATAATTCTGTAGTTCCCTGCGATTTCATAATGAAACTGTCGCCTGTTACACCAAGTCCTAATGATACGGCTCTTATACTAAAACGGGGAGATACTAAAAGATTTGACATTTCTGATACTGTTACTTATATGGCTCAATTTGACGCGGATAGACTCTCAAAAAATATGGAATGGGTATTTTCTTTTCAAGAAGATAGCACAAAGCAGGTTATTAAGGAGAATGTCCCTATCAGATTTGTACTGAAAATGCCCAAAACACTGTGCTATATTCTAATTTTGGTTATTACATTGTTTCTTCTTCTGTTTGTTACTTTGATAGTATATTTCTGTATAAAAACGACAATGTGTAAACAAATCGACTGTGCCAAATGTAAAAAATGTAAAATTCCTTAAAAATGAAATCAATGAAAATATTTAGTAGAATTTTAAGCATACTTACTGCTGTAATTGCAGGATTGCTTGCAGCAAAAGTATTTATTGCGATATTTGAATATATCAAAGAAATTTGGGACATAGAAGAAAAACTTAGTATAACACAAACTTTAAAAATGTGGTTAAAATTTGATTTTCAGCGTTTTTCTTCGCTGTACATTGTATTTGTTGTGATAAGCATAATTATCTTGCTTATATCGTGTTGCCACGAGTGTAGTCATAAATTGAAAATACATAGCAACCAAGAAGTACTCGAAGAGCACGAGTGCGCTTATGAAAGATTGAAATAAATTATAAAACAATATAAAATTAAATTTATTATGTGGAGTTATTGTAAAAAATCTAAAAAACCAAATGATTCACAAGAGTTGTTGGATGATAAAACAAATGAACTTGCTGCAAAAAATAAAGAATTAAAAGATGCACAGCAGGAGTTAGGAAAAGTAAAGAAAAAATTGCAAAACAGGCAAAATAAAATACAAACTCAAAGTGGGGAAATAAACACCTTGAAAAAGTGGAAAAACAAATACAAAATAATACGAAAGGCACAAATACAATTTTGGTTGTGGATTTGCTTGTCCGTTATTGCTGTTGGCTTTGCCGTAGGTTGTGCCTGCCATATTTGGTGTAAATAAATCAATTTAACTTTATGCGCTGTCCTCACTGCAATATCGAAAATCCGACTGCCTCCAACTTCTGTATGAGTTGCGGGCAGGGGTTGAAAGGTGTTGTCAAAAACGAAACAAGCCGCTTGCGTGAGGAAATAAAAGAAATAAAGCAGGCAATCCGAGCATTAGAAAAAGAAAAGAAAAAACTTGCCGACTGCACAGCAGAATTAGACCAAAAACTCACAGCACAAACAAACATAACAACTCGCTTGTCTGATGAAAAAACAGAGTTAGAAAGAGTTTTAAAAAATACACAAAAACAACCAAAGCACAGTATTGTACCTTGGGTTGTCGTTGCTGTCTTGTTGATGTTTTTAGTTACATTTGGCATAAAAAGTTGCAAATCTTCCGCTCAAAACCAAAACCTCAAAAATCAAGTAACCGCCATTGAAGACAAACTAAAACCTTTACAAACCGAACATGATTTTACCCAACAAACCTACAAGGCAATAGTAGATAAAGCGTATTTTTACGATGATAATTTTAACCGTAAAGATGCTTATCTCTACTATGGAAACGAAGTAATAACCATAAGAATTAAAGGAAATTTTGGGTATAGCATTTATACAAACAACAAAGGTGTTACTCTTTCCGGTTGGCTACGGCTGTCGGATTTGAGAATTATTGAAGTAAAATGAAACAGCTGGATTGTGATACCATAAAAAATCAAATAAAATGATAAAACGCACATTACCCGTAGCGGAGGGCATCGGTGGTAATCCAATTATCGGAAGCAACGCACCCACACCAACGTTCTTTGAAATAACCAAATCATGCTATTCTTTATAATCCTATAAATCATAGTTCAGACAATGACGGGAGTCTCCCGAAGAATTGCAAATCTTGTGAGACTTGAAGACATAAATTGTTTGCGAAAGTACCAAAAAAATTAGTACTTTTGCAAACAAAATAATAGAATATGAAAGAGAATAGCTTATACAAAATAGAAGATTGGATAACAGATAAAGTAAAGCGTGGGAAATATACTTTTTCACGTCAGGAACTTGCTGTTCATTTTCTATTTTATCAGAACAAACTGTGAAAAATGATTTGAAATTATTGATTAAAAAAGGCATTATTTTCCCTGTTTTCAAAGGGTTTTATTCGGTGATCCCAATTAGTTATGCTTTAATCCCTAACTTCCCATAAAAAATACGGAATAGAAAAAAAAAGTGGCATAAATATTTGGTTATGTCATTTTTTTGTTGTAATTTTGCATTCCGTATTTACGGAGTTAATAATGTGT
>JAITOP010000227.1 GCA_031289895.1 Prevotellaceae bacterium | reverse complement strand
GATGGGCATGGGCATGGGTATAATCCCCCCAATCGCTTCGCTTCATTGGGGGTTATTCATATTTAAGTCTTTCGGACTTTTTTGTATTTGTTTTTCATCCCCCAATCGCTTCGCTTCATTGGGGATTATTCATATTTAAGTCCTTCGGACTTTTTGCTATTCAACAATTTCGTAATTTCGTAATTTCATAATTTGCAATTGAACAAACCGACTTACGACTTATGACTTACAACTTATGACTTACGACTTATGACTTCCAACTTCCGACTTTTTTTCACTTTTATTTTTTTTGAATCAAAAAAAAATATATCTTTGTATTTAAATACACAAAATTGTATTTATGAGTTGTTTATATTTAATTATTAAAATTATTAAAATTTGGAACCTCCGAGTTGCACTTTAAGTATCGAATTTTACCCATTACATTCAGGACATCTGATAGGCTTTATCCTTTTGCTGGCGTTGATTTTCATGTCGGCATTGGTGTCGGGTTCCGAAACTGCTTTTTTCTCTTTGTCGCCGCAAAATATCGACGAAATTAAAAAACACAAAAACAAAATTTCAGATTATCTTACTCAACTGCTCGACAAACAAGATTATTTGCTTGCATCTGTTTTGATTTTTAACAATTTCATAAATATTGCAATAATCTTATTATCAACGTATCTTACACATTTATTAATCAATTTTGGCGACAGCGTTTTGCTCGGATTTATTATCGAAGTGGTGCTTATAACGTTTATTCTTGTTTTATTTTGCGAAGTTATTCCTAAAATTTTGGCTGCAAGTCGCCCCGTAAGTTCGTTTGGTTTTGTTGCCAAACCGCTTATTTTCATGGTAAAAACGGCAAAACCGCTAAGTTATATTTTAATGGGAACAACATCGTTGATAAACAAAAAAATCGGCGGACGAAAATCAAACGTGTCAATAGACGATTTGTCGGATGCTATTGAATTTACAGACAAATCAATAGGCGATAAAAAAATTCTGAAAAGCATTGTAGAACTAACAAATATCGATGTAAAAGATATTATGCATCCGCGTATTGATGTTGATGCTATTAATATTGAGTCGGATTTCAAAGAAATCTTAACGTTTGTGGTCGATTGCGGATACTCGCGGATACCTGTTTACGAAGAAAATTTTGATAATATCAAAGGAATACTTTTTGTAAAAGATTTGTTGCTGCATCTTGATAAAGACGAAAATTTTGTTTGGCAATCGTTGATACGCGAGGCTTATTTTGTACCCGAAAATAAAAAAATAAACGATTTGCTTAAAGAATTTCAGCAAAAAAGTATTCACATGGCAGTAGTTGTTGACGAATACGGCGGCACAAGCGGAATAATTACGCTTGAAGATATTTTGGAAGAAATTGTAGGCGAAATATCCGACGAAAACGACGAAAGCCAAAAACTTTTCACCAAACTAAATAAAGATACTTATTTGTTTGAAGGAAAAATATCGCTCAACGATTTTTGCAAAATAATGAACCTCAGCAACGATTATTTTGACGAAACCAACGGAGATGCCGAAACCCTTGCCGGACTTATTCTCGAACTGCGCGGCGAAATACCTGCAAGCGGCGAAGAAATTGAATTTAAGCAATTTACATTAAAAATAGAAAGCAGAGATGCAAAACGGATAAAAGAAATTAAAGTTACAGTAAAATCGCAAAATGATGTCGGCAAAAACAATAATTAATATGAAAATTTTGGTAGCATCGCTTGCATTTTTTGTAATCACAGAATGTAAAAACGACACCGGCGGAGTACCCAAACCTTACGGATATTTCAGAATTACTATGCCCGAAAATACATATAAAAAATTTGATGCCGTCAAAAAACCATATATCTTTGAATATTCAACAATTGCCGAAATAGACGAGCGCACCGACAAACCCGAACAAAACTGGATAAATATCGTTTACCCAAAACACAATGCGACAATTTATATCACATATATCAACATAAAAAATAATCTGGATACGATACTAAACGATTCGCATAATTTCACGTATCGGCATACTATAAAGGCAGATGCGATAGAAGAAACAATATACTTTTTTCCCGACCGCCATGTTTTTGCACTATATGCTGAAATTGAAGGAGATGCAGCATCGCCAATACAATTTTTAATGACCGACAGCACAAAAAATTTTATGCGCGGTTCGCTGTATTTTAATGTTACGCCAAACAGCGATTCGGTTGCGCCTGTCGTTGATTTTATACGAAAAGATATTATTCATTTAATGGAAACATTAGAATGGAAAAAATAACTATATTACAAACAAGACTATAAAAACAAAAAAATATGCCACTCTACAAAAAAGAAGAATTTAAAGACGGCGGAATACTTGCCGTTTGGCAAATTACAGAAACCGAAGAAGACCTGAAAATAATAGCAGCAACGCCTACTGCCGAACAGGAAAATATTGAGCAAATGACTGCTCACCAACGCCGCCTCGAAAGTTACGCCGTGCGAGCATTGCTCACCGAAATTTTTGACGAGCGGGTTTATATCGGATACGAGGAAGACGACAGCCCGTATATAAAAAACACACATTACAAAATAAGCATTTCACATTCAGGCAAATTTGCGTGTATTTATGTTCATCAAAATACAAACGTGGGCGTTGATATTGAATCACTGTCGCGAAATTTTGATGCTGTTGAGAAAAAAATATTGTCGGATGACGAACAGGAATATCTAAACGAAAAATACAAACAACTGCAATTAGCCCTGATTTGGAGCGCAAAAGAAGCAATATATAAACTTATGGGCGAACGTAATATCAAATTTTCAAAACAAATACAAATAGAAAAATTTATGCCCCACGACGACGAAGGCAAATTAGATGCAATTTTTATCGACTCCGAGGGCGACGAACATGAACTCGAACTTTTTTATCAGATTTTTGAAGGATATGAAATGGTTTGGGTGGCGATGTGATTAAGTTGTTAGTCTTTGGTCGTTAGTCTTTGGTCGTTAGTCGTTGGTCGTTAGTCGTTGGTCGTTAGTCGTTAGTCGTTGGTCGTTAGTCGTTAGTCTTTGGTCGTTGGTCGTTAGTCGTTGGTCGTTAGTCATTAGTCGTTGGTCGTTAGTCTTTGGTCATTAGTTGTTGGTTGTTGGTTGTTGGTTGTAAGATGAATTTAATTCTTAATTTTTAATTCTTAATTCTTAATTTTTTTATACTTTTGTCGTAAATAAATGGAGAAATGAATATAATTTTTAATTGTTTTTTACCTGTAATTGCATATTTGATAGGTTCAATTTCGACAGCGATTTTTGTCAGCAAGCGATTTTTTAAAATAGATATAAGAAATTTCGGCAGCAAAAATGCAGGCGCAACAAACATTTTACGTGTGCTTGGACCCAAAGCTGCACTTCCTGTTTTTATTTTTGACCTGCTGAAAGGCGTGGCTGCCGTTTTGCTCGTTCGCCTCACCGATTTCGACCACGAAACAAATCCCTACGTAAGTTATCAGATTTTACTTGGCATTTGCGTTGTTGCGGGGCATATATTTCCGGTATTTGCAAATTTCAAAGGCGGAAAAGGAGTTGCAACAACAGCCGGAGTAATTTTAGCAATGCACCCTTATGCTATGCTGATGGTTTTCGGAATTTTCGGATTTTGCTTATTATTAAGCCGATACGTTTCGTTAAGTTCAATGATTGCGGCAGTAAGTTTTCCAACCATTGTAATTATTCTTTTTGGCGAAATTTTTAATGAAAAAGAAACATTAACAATGAAAATTTTTAGCGTGATTGTGGCAATTATGATTTTTTTTACACATCGTAACAACATCAAGCGTTTGCTTAGCGGCACTGAAAGTAAAATCAACTTTCAGAAAAAACAACCACCGGAGAGAGAA
>JAITOP010000217.1 GCA_031289895.1 Prevotellaceae bacterium | reverse complement strand
TGAACAAATTGACCGATTGCTGTAAACTTTTATCTTCTTGTGTAGCTGATAATAGCCAAGCCAACAATGTGTTGCGATTAGTATATACTTTATCGCGAGGACGTTTCTTTATATCCGTTTCTTCGTACTTCTTTGCCAGATACAAACTTACAGCTTCCTCCGGAAAATCTGCCATAAAGGCAGGTAATAAATTTGACCGCAATTGTTCTCTGAACGCAAGGCTTAACTATAATGATAAATTATCTTTCATATTTTTTTTGCTGCAAAGATAATGTTTTTTTTTAATATTAATGACATTAACCCTTCGGGCAACCTCTGCAAGTTATTTATTTTGAATAATTATAGCATCTCAAAAAAAGTTTTAGCCTTATAATTTTATATTTTGTCAATTCAAAAAAAATGTAGTAAATTTGCATACAAATAATAACACAATGAATACAACAGAAAAAGTTGCAACATCGATAAGAATAAGTCGGGATTTGCGAAATCATTTGCAAATAAAAGCAAAACAAGAGCATCGCAGTTTAAATAACTATTTGGAAACTTTATTGTTAGAGGCTTCTGATTATTATAAACGAAATGAAACCACATTGGCTGCAATCAGAGAAATTGAAGAACACGGCGATTCGTTAAAACGTTATAATAACGCCGAAGAATTATTTGCAGACATTTAAAATTAGCTCATCCGGAAGTTTTTTAGGCTTATAGAAATTCTATGAATTTATTTTTTATCGTTCATAAATTATAACTTTGTAGATAATTTAAAACAATTTGATGAAAATAGTTATTGATAATAAAATTCCTTTTATAAACGGTGTTTTCGAGCCTTTTGCCGATGTTATTTACAAAGCGGGTGCAGATATTTTGCGTAACGATTTGCTTGACGCAGATGCGCTTATTACACGAACACGCACAATTTGCAATGCCGCAATTTTAGACGCTACAAATGTAAAATTCATAACATCGGCAACAATAGGTTTCGACCATATTGATACCGGTTTTTGCCGCCGCAACAACATTGTGTGGACAAATGCCGCCGGTTGCAATTCGTTGTCGGTTGCGCAATACGTGCTGACTGCGCTTTTGCAGATTTCGCAAAAATGCAGTATAAAACCCGACAAAACAACGATAGGAATTATTGGAGTTGGAAATGTTGGAAAAAAAGTTGCCGATATATGCAAACTTTTGGGAATGAATGTTTTGCTTTGCGATGCTCCGCGTAAAAAAAACGAAAAAAATGCAGCCTTTGCCGATATAAATGAAATTGCCGAAAACGCCGATATTATTAGCTTGCATGTGCCTCTTAACATTGCCGGCGAATATAAAACTCACCATCTTTTTGATGAAAAAATGTTTGATACGATAAAAGCAAAAATTTTAATAAATACATCGCGCGGCGAAATTGTAGAAACAAATGCTCTGAAAATGGCGATAATCAACAAAAAGATTGATTTTTCCGTTATTGATGTTTGGGAAAACGAACCGAAAATCGACAAAACTTTACTCTCGCTTGTTGATATTGCTACGCCTCATATTGCAGGATATTCGCTTGAAGGAAAAGCAGCAGGAACGGCAATGGCAGTGCGTGCTGTGTCAAAATTTTTCAAGCTCGGTTTAGATAATTTTGTGGTTGAAAATTTACCCGAAACAGATGGCGAAATTATTGCAGATTGCAAAAATAAATCGTTAACCGAAATTTTGCAAAATATTGTAAAATCAATTTACGACATAATGCTTGATGATAACAGC
The DNA here is from genome assembly GCA_031289895.1 of Prevotellaceae bacterium. GTDB lineage: Bacteria > Bacteroidota > Bacteroidia > Bacteroidales > UBA932 > JAIRKV01. The sequence goes on along the minus strand of JAITOP010000217.1, from coordinate 2,022 downwards.
CTGAAACAAAAGCCCGAAGATTTTGAAAAACAACGCACCGATTATCGTTTGAGACGAGAATTTGCATCTTACAAAATTTTTGCAAAAAATGTGAGCAAAGAACAAAAAAAGATGTTAAATTTGCTGAATTTTAATTTGGTAAATGATTAAAATATAAATTATTTGAAAATTTATTTTATAAAAACAACAAACTATGTTAAGCGAAAAAGATTTACAACAACTTGATAAAATCGGCATCAGCCAAGCAACCGCAGAGGAGCAGATGATGCGATTTGAAACCGGATTTCCGTTTCTGAAAATCAAATCGGCAGCAAGCGTCGGCAAAGGCGTACTGCGGCTTTCGGACGATGAACAAAAAAAGTTTGAAGAAATTTATGAGAAATTTGATGGCTGCAAAGTGAAATTTGTTCCCGCATCGGGTGCGGCTTCGCGAATGTTTAAATCGCTGTTTGAAGCCAAAGAAATGCTTGAAACAGGTCTAAATATTGCTGAAGTGAACGATAAAAATTCTGCCGCAAAATATTTCTTTGAAAATCTCACAAAATTTGCTTTTTATGATGAGTTGATAAAATATAAAACCTCGTCGGATTTGGAAATTTTGAAGTCGTTGCTTACGCCGCAGGGATTGAATTATGGAAATCGCCCCAAAGGCGTTTTGCTTTTTCATAAATATAAAAATTTCACGCGAACGCCATTTGAAGAGCATTTGGTTGAAGCCGCCGTTTATGCAAAAACGACTAAAACGAAAATTGCAAATCTGCATTTTACTGTATCAACCGAACACCTTGTGCTGTTTCAGGAACTGCTCAACAAAAACATCGAATTGTACGGCAAAAAATATGCGACAGATTATAAAATACATTTTTCTACACAAAAAAAATCTACCGATACCGTAGCGGCAAACAAAGACAACACGCCGTTTCGCACTGATAATGACGCTTTGCTTTTTTATCCGGCAGGACACGGCGCATTGCTCGAAAATCTTAACGAAATTGACAGCGATATTATTTTTATAAAAAATATTGACAATGTTGTTCCCGAAACCAAACTTGCTGAAACCCTGCGCTGGAAAAAAATAATTGCAGGTGTTTTGATTGATTGTAAAACGAAAATTGCCGCTTACATCAATTGTCTGCAAACAACCGATGACACTGAAAAAATTAATGAAATTATCCGCTTTTTCGGCGAAAAACTTTGTGTTGATTTTCCCGAAAATGTAAGTAAAGAATTGTTGCTCGCCAAACTTAACCGACCCGTGAGAGTGTGCGGAATGGTGAAAAACGAAGGCGAACCGGGAGGCGGTCCGTTTTTAATAAACGAAAATGACGGCACAACATCATTGCAAATTCTCGAAAGTTCGCAAATAAATAAAAACGACAAAAACGCAATGGAAATGCTTGCCTTGTCAACTCATTTTAACCCTGTTGACTTGGTTTGCTGGGTAAAAAATCATAAAGGCGAAAAATTTAATTTAATTGATTTTAGAGATAACTCAACAGGATTTATTTCCGAAAAAAGCAGGGCAGGGCAGGAGCTTAAAGTTCAGGAGCTGCCCGGACTTTGGAACGGCGCAATGAGCAATTGGAATACAACTTTTGTAGAAGTTCCCGTAGCAACATTTAACCCCGTAAAAACGGTTAATGACTTGCTTCGCGAACAACATAATGCAATTAAAAATTAAGAATTAAGAATTAAGAATTAAAAATTAAGAATAATTACGAATTACGAAAATTACGAATTACGAAATTTGTAGAATAATAAACTTTACAATTTGATAAACATTATAAACTTCTTAACTTCAGACTAAATACTAACGACCAAATACTAAATACTAAATACGGAATACGGAATACGGAATACTGAATACTAAATATTTCAGATTTTCGTATTTGATTTTTTTTATTTAATTTTGTAGTCATATAAATTGTTGTTTTTATGGAAATGCAAACTGTTTTTTCAATCGGGCATGGTAATAAAACCATAGAAGAGTTTGTATCGGAACTGCATAGTTTTGATATACAG
>JAITOP010000108.1 GCA_031289895.1 Prevotellaceae bacterium | reverse complement strand
CCTGTGAGATGACTTTGAAGTGTTAACGTAGGCGATTATTTAAATATGGGGACTTTTCTTAGAGATACTAACTAATAAAAAAAGTAAAATTATGGCACGACAAACTTCATTTCAACATCAATTAGAATTAGCGGATAACTTAAAAAAATATCTGCACGGTTTTCAAGAAAGATTAGGTGCAGCTGCTCAACATTACAAAAACGAATGCAATCAAATCGGCGAAGCTGGAATGATGGACGAAGTATTCGAAGATTTCACCCAGAACTATATGGAAGCAACCATTCAGAAAATTGCTGATTTAATAGAGCAAATCAACGAATGTGATATTCCGTTTGTAGAGAAATATATTGAATATTTGGAAAGTAATCCATCAGCGTAATGCGTGAAATAAAATAATCACTCATAAGGAGACAAACTAATTTCGTAATTCGTAATTGTACCATAGTTTCTTCTTGCAACAACAGGCTTGTACCGCCTCTTGGTTCTTGTATCTTGCTTCTTGCTTCTAAGAAAACGAAACCTTATTTTTCTCAAACAATTCAAGCCATTTTCCGTATGGTTCTTGGTTTACATCAAATGTGTCGTCGTTTTCTATTGCGGCTTCGTGCATCAACGATAGAATGTCGTCGTCTATTGCTCGTATCAGTACAACGTAGTGTTCGCGTTTTGCGCTTTCGTTGTAGAAATCTCTGAGGCGGCGCATTTCTTCGTAAGCCCAGCGGCAGATAAGGTCTTTTTGGTTTTTTACCGATTTTGGAATATACAAACTCAGAGATGTTTCTTTCAATGCTTTTTTTATCGAAAATGCTTTTTCAAAATCATGCGGCGAAACCGAATCCATAAATTCTACGCACTTGTCTAATTCGAGGTTTGTTTTGTAACCTGCGGGTTCGCAAATTTCGCATCCACAGTCGGCTTTGTCAGCAAATGTATAAGTTTCGAGCAGCAATGCTTCGCCATCGCCGCCTGCAAGTAATTCTATCAAGTCGCCAATCAGCGGAACAGCGGGATTATCGGGTGCAAGCGTTTCGAGGGTGCAATTAATTACCTCAAACATTTCGTCGAACAAAATATGTCGGCTCGAACAAAAATGTTCTATAAGTTCTTGTTTGTTAATACGTCCTTCTTCAAAATCTCTAATCGTAGCTTTTGGTAAGGATATGAATGAATATAGATTAATCATTGTTTTTGGTATTTTTTGTATTCAGTATTCAGTATTCGGTATTCAGTATTCAGTAATTCGGTATTCAGTAATTCGGTATTCAGTCGTTAGTAATTCTTAATTCTTAATTCTTAATTTTTAATTCTAAAGTCGTTGTGTTTTGTAGAAAAATCAATATTTTATTATTTAATATTGTTTGATAGTTTTCGATAATTTTCTTTGTGGCTTTGCGGTTTTTATGGTTTTTTAACCGCAAAGTTCACAAAGATTTTCTTATTTTCGTATTGATTTATTTACCATTTTTTTCTTCTATAACTTCTAACTTCTTAACTTCTGTTACTTCTTTATTTTTTCTTTTTTTTCGCTGCTGCACGGCGCAAAACTATAAAAACAATCAATAACACAACTGCTGCTGCTGCCAAATAGTAAATGGTGCAATCGCAACCGGCTTTACTTTTACTTTCTGCCGAATTGCCGTACATATCGTAAAATTCTATTTTGCCATCGGCGGCATATTGTTTCAGATTAGCGGCATATTTTTCGTCGCCAACTACAATTATCCATGCGTTTTTGGGCTGAATATATTTTTTTGCTGCTGCCTGAACGCTTTCAATAGTAACATTTTCTATTCCTTTAAGATAATTTTTAAAATAATCGGCGGGAAGATTATATTTTTCGATTGCTACGGCAAATGCAGCAACGGTTTCGGGTCGTTGCAAACTGCGTCCGAAATCTCCTGAATAAAATGCTTTTGATGCGGCAACATCTTTTTCGGTTACGGCAGAATCAACAATGCGCTGCATTTCGTAAAGAATCTGATAAATCGCGCTGTCGGTAACTTCGCCTTTTACTCCTGCCGATGCCGCATAATATCCGACAACATCACCGGCAACAAGCTGATTGTAACAGCCGTAGGTATATGAATGTGCTTCGCGCAGATTCTGAAATAAACGTCCGCTTGCTCCGCCGCCTAAAATATTTCCCATTATTGATGCCGAAAATGAATCGTCGCTGTAAGGTTTATAATCGAGTGGATAACAGATTTTTACCTGCGATTGCGGTGCGCCTGTTTTATTTACAAATGCAACCCGCAATTTGTCGGGAGATTTAGGCATATCGTAATTATATTCAGGAACATCATGTTTTTCCCAATTTTTGAAATATTTTTCAACTTCGGCTTTTGCCTCTGCCAAAGTAATATCGCCAACAACAACAAGTCGTGTATTATTAGGAGCGATAAATGTTTTGTAATATTCTTCGAGGTCGGCAATGCTAATATTCTCAAGCGTTGCAGTGGTTACCATTTCGCCTTTGGGATGATTTTTTCCATACATCAAAATTTCTGAAACTATTTCTACCATTTGTGCAGGGTCGGAACTGAGGTAGGCAAGCCCCGATTTGATTTGAGTTTTTGCCAAATTAAATTCTTCGTCGGTAAATATTGGGTTCAATAAAACATCGGCAAACAATTCAATCATTTTAGAGCGATATTTTGTAAGCCCTTTCACATATCCGCTTTTTGAATTAAATCCGAAATTTGCTCCTAACAAGTCGAAACTTTTGTTTAATTCCGATTTGGTTTTGCTTGTAGTGCCTGTGCCTGCAACTTCTGAAAATATATCGGAAACGCCTGTTTTTTCGCCATAAATTTTATCGTAAATATCAAAATTGAACGAAAACAATACCTGCGGCAGTTTATGGTCTTCGACAACAAAAACTTTTAATCCGTTATCGAGAACGAATGTTTGTGCGTCTTTAATTTTTATTTCGTTTGCCGGCGCGGGTTTCGGCTGAATACTTCTGTCTAATGTCTGTGCGTTGGCTGTTGCAAAACTAATTGCAAATATCGCCAAAAATATTATATTTTTTTTCATTATCTTATCTTATTAAATTTTAATTTATTACGTTTCCCTATTCTTTTTGCATAGATTTTGGTAAATAATGCAATACAACTCTGTTTTCGGGTTTCAGATATTTTTCGGCTACACGCTTAACATCTTCGCGAGTAATGCTGCTGTAATTTGCAAGTTCATTATTAATCATTTTTGTATTTTTAAAATACGTGTAATATGTTGCCAATGTGTGCGCTATATTTGCAACCGAACTTTTTTCCGATATAATTTCGGTTTCTTTTGTTGCTTTTGCCTTTTGCAATTCTTCGTCGCTCACTAAATAATTCACAACGCTGTCAATTTCATGATTTAATGCGGCTTCGGTATCTTCAAGTTTTCCGCCGATATTTGCAATTGCAAACACCATTGTCAAACTCGGTTCTTCCAATGGCATCGAAAGTACAAGCGATTGCGCCGCTTTTTGTTTATTGTCGATATTATCTTTGAAACGCGAACTGTTGCCTTGCGAAAGGATGCTGTTAAGAATTTCGAAAGCATAAAAATCTTTTGTTCCGTAAGCGGGTGAACGATAGCCCATAAATACTGCGGGCAAAGTTATATTATCGTAAACAACATCGCGAATTTCGCCGCCAAGCGGTTTTTCAGTTATCGCAAAACGAGTGATTTTTTGAACGCCGCGCTGAATATCGCCAAAATATTTTGTTACTAATTTCTTGGCGTTTTCGGTCTGAAAATCGCCTGCAATTACCAATACCGCGTTGTCGGGAACATAATATTTTTTATAAAAATCAACAACATCTTTATCAGACGCATTTCGTATATGTTCAATATCGCCAATGGTTACCCAGCTGTAATGATGTTCTTTGAACGAGCGTTTGAAAAGTTGTTCCATAAATGTTCCGTAAGGCTGATTATCAATACGTTGTTTGCGTTCTTCGATAACAACATTTTTTTGTGTTGCAATTCCTGTCGAATCAATTTTAGCGTGTAACATACGTTCCGATTCCAGCCACAATGCCAATTCCAACTGATTTGAAGGCATCAGTTCGTAATAATAAGTACGGTCGTTTGACGTGTTGGCATTAAATTCGCCGCCGTTTGACTGTACAATTTTCATATATTCGCCGCGTCCGATATTATCAGAGCCTTCGAACAACAAATGTTCAAACAAATGAGCAAATCCTGTTTTATCGGGATTTTCATCTTTCGAACCTACATGATACATCAGGCTTACAACTACATTTGGAGTTGAATTATCCTGATGCAAAATCACATGCAATCCATTGCTAAGGTCGTACTCAACAAATGGAATGTTTACTTTTTGAGCATTTGCCGTAAGTGCAAGACAAACAGCAATGCCGATACTAAAAATTTTTTTCATCATTATCTTTATATTTATAAATTTGTATTCTGTATTCTGTATTCAGTATTTAGTCGTTAGTCGTTAGTCGTTAGTCGTTAGTCGTTAGTCGTTTCTTAATTTTTAATTCGTAATTCGTAATTTTTAATTTTTAATTCTGTATTCCGTATTTAGTCGTTAGTCGTTTCTTAATTTTTAATTCGTAATTTTTAATTCTTAATTCTTAATTCTTAATTCAGTATTTAGTCGTTAGTCGTTTCTTAATTTTTAATTTTTAATTTTTAATTTTTAATTTTTAATTCTTAATTCTTAATTCTTAATTTTCAGCAAGAATTATCATCAGTCGTTCCATTTTTTTAGTGATTACTGCCGATTTGCAGGTAAAATTATTAAAAATAAACGAAAAGCATAAATCAACGCCGCTTTGGGTTGTAACATATCCGCTATACGAGCGCACTCCCGACAGCGAACCGCTTTTGGCTTTTACGTTTCCTTCGGCGGCAGTATTTTTCAGCATATTTTTCATTGTGCCGTCAACTCCTGCAACGGGAAGTGATTGTACGAAATTTTCATATTCGGCATTATTGTACATCGCTGATAAATATTCGCACAAAAATTTTGTTGTAACAAAGCCGTGCCGCGATAATCCGCTGCCATCCGATTGCTGGAAACCATCTGTTGCGATGTTTAATTCTTCAAGTTTTTTTGCAAGCAATTTACGTCCATCGTAGGTAGAGCCGTTGTTGCCCAACTCCGCTCCTATCGTTTTCAAAATTGTTTCGGCAAAACTGTTGTTGCTGCTTTTGTTGGTTTCGTGTATGATTTCGGTAAGCACGGGCGAAGTGTAAGTATAAAAATGTGTGGCTGTTAGGGTTTGATTTTGTGAAGAACGTTCCAAAATTTCGGTACGATTTGATGTTGTTATTCCATTCTGATTTAAATATTTATTGAAATACCAAACGCAAGTATATGCAGGGTTTGGAATTGCTGCCGAAATTGTTTTGCTTCGCGATTTTGTCAAAACTTTGCCCAACAACAATGCCCGCGCCGAATACGGAGAACTGTACAAACTTACGCCTGCATCATTTACGCTGTCGGTTGAAGTTAGATAATTTTCCCACGAAATTTCGGGAATATAAGGTTCTACTTTCGTAATATTCGGTTTTTTATCAACGTTTGCAGCCGATTCGATATGCAATTTACACATATTATCCATAAATTGGATTCCGCTTACTCCTGCGCCGTAATCAGTGCCAATATCGTCAAATTCCCACGAACCGTGCCGGTTTTCATCGTCAAAAAAACGAGTATCGCCTATAATTTTGCCGTTTATTTGTTTTACTCCCAATTGCTTGATTGCTTGCGTCCATTTATAAAAAACAGAATCGGGAACAGTATTTTGGTAAATTGCCGAGCCAAGAGACGGGTCGCCGCCGCCAACAATATAAATATCGCCATCAAGCACCGAATCGGTTATATTTCCTGTGTATTCGAGTTTTGTTTTGAAATTATAATCTGCGCCAAGCAACAGCAAACCTACGCCTGTTGTAACAATTTTCATATTCGATGCCGGCAGCAAACTTATATTTGAATTATATTCGAATAAAAATTTGCCTGTTTTTGCATCGGCAACAGCCACGCTCCACACGGCATTGCGCAAATCGTTGTCATCGTCTTTTAAATCCTCTGCATAATCTTTAAATTTTGCAAGTTTTGGCAGTTTTGCATCCGCTTTGTTTTGCGCAAAAACAGGGTTAAATGCAATAACAAAAAGCAACAGCAACAAATATTTTTTACTCATTTCCGATTAATTTAATAATTCAAAGTTACAAGATATTTTTAATTTTTCAGTAAATTTTCGCAATAAAAATAAAAATCAAGATATTTTAATTATTTTTGCAAAGTTTTGATACGATTAGAAAACGATTTAAAATAATTTTAAAATTTATAAAATGGAATTACACCAAAAATGCATGGAATGCCTTAAAAAAGAAGGTTTTGACCCAATAATTAATGAGAACTGTATTGAATTTAGAGTTAATAGTTCATCATTTTTTTGGATTCACATAGATAAAAAGGATGAATTGTACTTCGATTTATTTGCAGGAATCCGTTGGGATTTTTCAGATGAAGCAGAAATAATCAAAGCATTAAAAATCGCAAATAATATAAATGTTAAAGCAGTCAAATTCAGAATTATAGGAGATTGTGTATATGCATCTGTAGAAATGTTTTTGGGCAATACTTCCGATATTGACAAATTTCTAAAAAGAAGTATTGATACAATAAAAGTTGCCCTAAATATATTTTCTTCTGATATGGATAATGAATAAAAATCTGTAAGTAGAAATCCTATTATTTATTTCATTTGTTAACTTATATAATGAAATTTATTTAAAAATAATTTTATTATTTGCATCTATAAAAATGAACGGCTCACCAAAATTATATCAACTGCTCGAAAATTTAAATATTGAGTTTCAATATATTGAACATCCCGAAGCACCTACAACCGAAATTGCAAAACAATATTGGTCGGGTTATGATGCTCAACATTGCAAAAATCTGTTTTTGCGCAACCACAAAGGCAATCAACATTATTTGGTAATTCTTGATTGCGACCGCGATATGGATATTCACAGTATCGAAAAACAGTTGCATCAGGGCAAGCTCAGTTTTGCTTCGGAACAACGACTGATGAAATATCTCGGCGTAACACCCGGCTCGGTTACGCCATTCGGTTTGATAAACGATACCGAACATCACGTTCATGTTTTTATTGATGAAAATTTGCAACATGCTCAACGATTGAGTTTTCATCCTTGCATAAATACAGCATCGCTTATCATTTCAAAAAACGATTTTTTAAAATTTATTAATCATAC
>JAITOP010000104.1 GCA_031289895.1 Prevotellaceae bacterium | reverse complement strand
GCAAATGTGGTTATAATGTCCGAATTTCCGACTTATCCCAATGAAGATGGAACAGTTGTATTGCTTGATAATGAGAATAATATCATCGACGAATTTTCGTATTCCGACAAAATGCACGGGATATTTATTTCCAACTCGGAAGGAGTATCTCTCGAACGTGTTGATTTCGAGCGCAAATCATCCGAATTAGGTAACTGGCAATCGGCGGCACAAACAGCAGGTTTCGCTACTCCTACGTACAAAAATTCATGTTACACTCATACTGAGAAAGTTGATGAACCATTTGTCCTTTCAGCCACTACATTTTCTCCCGACGGAGACGGTTACGACGATGTCTTATTCATTGATTATAAGATGCCTGCCGCAGATTTTGTTGCAAATGTCAGCATCTACAATATCAGAGGGATGTTTGTGAAAGAAATATGCCGCAATACAACCTTGGGCGCAGAGGGACGTTTGACTTGGGATGGTAGTAAAGCCAATAACGCTAAAGTGCCTATAGGTCCGTATATTATTTATATAGAAGCATTTGACGCCAATGGAAAAGTCTATAAATACAAAAAGATTTGCGTGGTCGCAAGTAAATAAATAGTTGTAACTAATCTTTATTTTGCTATCGTAAATATCTATTAATCAATGTATTTAACGAAATTTAAGAAAATTTAACATAAGAGTATCAAACAAAATCTGTAATTTTGTACTCTAATAAATTGTGAAATGAAGAAGATAATTACAGTCTTGAATGATTTTATAGCCTCACACAGTGCGAGTTTAGTCGTGGTGGGAGGTGAGGTATTTTTGCGAAAAATGACCAGTATAACAACTATCTGGGTTTTTAATTTCACATTTTCGGAGAAATTTAATGGGTATACACAATTTAAAAATGCATGCAACATCCGCTTGCTGGGCGAAAGGATACGGGCTCGCTTGGTGAGTTGGGGTACTTGCCGACGAGTACCCAGCGTTCATGAGTTGCTTCTAACATGAGATGCTATAAAGGAAGTCATTCGATACGGAACAAAGTTGTAAGCTCAAGATTTTTGGAAAGTTGCGAATGATAGTAATTGTAAAATGAGCTGAAATGTCGCTTCGCGTTTTCCCTACATGTAATAAAAGGGGAATTTTTTAGTAAATAATTTTTAATTTTTTAATATAATTCAATATGAAACAGATAAATAAAATAATAAAGATGGTTTTTGGTGTAATCATAATAGTAGTAACACTTGGAGTGATGATATTTAATTTGAGTTTAGGCTTGACCGTTTCGAGTTCAAATTTATCAATGCATTCAGAAGCTTTAACGCAGGAAAGTGGGAGTGGATTCAAAGTCTTGAATGTTACTTGCTTTTATTTAGGAACTGTGACTGGTTCTTCAGGTATAGTTATCCAATTATTTGGACATAAAACTAAATGTGAAAATAATGGACCATCGGCAACATGTACTGCGACAAGTTGTAAGTGACACATAATTAATAAAACTCACTACTATGTAAAAGTAGTAGTGAGATTTTATGATAATTGATATAATAAAATGAAAAATACATGTTACATTCTTTTGATTTTCCTGCTAATAGTTTCTTGTCAAAATAATCAAGTGACTGTTTTTTCTACAGGTAAAATTGTAATAGATACTGAAAATTCTCCAGTTATCAAATTGAGTGATATATGCGAAACAATTAAGTATATTCCTTTGCAAACGACAAATGAATGTCTAATAGGCAATATTGATAAAATCATTTTTGCTAACGACCGATTTTACATTCTTGATAAAGAATTAGCCAAAGCTATATTTGTATTTGAGTACAATGGCGATTTTGCATTTAAAGTAGGTAATTTAGGGCTTGGACCTGGTGAATATTCTTCAATTAATGATTTTGTATTGAACTCGTTGACCGAAACTATTGAAGTAATGTCGGGACTAAATATTCTGAAATATGACATGTCTGGCAAATATTTAACAACAATGAAATTGGAATTACCTATTTCTGCTGAAAATTTTGAAATATTACAAAATGGTAATTATCTTTTGTCAACGTGTTATACACCCTCCCGTTTTTATATATTTCAACCAGATGGGAAAAAATTTTGGGAAGGAATGCAGTATCTGAATGTCAATCAAAACATTCCTCTGATAGACAAAAAATCAATTTCCAAAACGACAGATTATGTTGCTGTAAAAATTTTTATTTCCGATACAATTTATCATTTTTATCCTGATAATATGATAGATAAGATACCCATTGACTTTTGTGGACATAATGCACCCCCTGAAAAATTTTTGACAGCATCAGATTTTTCAACTCTTCAAAACGAGTTATATGACTCTGATTATGTAGCTTTGGCGGATTTTTTTACAGAGACAGATAGTCTTTGTTATTTTTTCATTATACTAAATAAAAATGGATATTCTGCTTATATTTCAAAGCATTCAAAAAATGTTAAAATATATTTTCATGGGCTGCTTGTTGATCCATTTTATTCAACATTTCCGTTGACAAATATTGGACATAACAAATTAGTATATTGTGTACCTATGAGCGAATTAATAGATAATTTTACTGAAGAAAAAATTAAAGAACTTGCATCCGAAGATTTTTTGAATATCTATAAACAATCTAATACAGATTCGAACCCTGTATTAATGATTGCTACAATAAAAGATTTTTAAAATGAAAAATTTGTTTTTTCTGATATGTAGTTTGTTTTGTTTAAATGCTTGTAAAAAAGATTCTTTATCGAATGATGCAATATTCTATAGACAATTATTGCATGTTCTTGCAAATAATGCATCTATTGAAACACAGAATGAAGATTTGTTACTTAATGAACATATAACTTTACATTCTGAAACAGGGTATGATATTTCATGGAAAGATTTGACAACAAAAACAAAAATAGTCTTTTATTTCAGTGAAAATAATTGTGATGCCTGTGTTTTGAAAATTTTTGAACAGCTCAGTAATCAAAATATGCTTGATAATAATTTGTTAGTAGTGGCAGCATATAAAAAAGACAAATTACTTAAACTTTTCAAAAAAACAAACCATATAAACACGCCTGTATATCGCATTATATCAGGTAATTTAGGATTACCAATCGAACAGAAAGATATTCCGTTTTTATTTATAATGGATAATGATAGAACATCTAAATTATTATTCATACCAGAAAAATCGTATCCAACATTAACCGATGAATACTTAAAAACGGTCAAAAAAAGATTTTTCTCTTTGTTGGAAAATAATGATAATTTGGGCATTATGCATATAGAACAACCAAAATATGAATTTGGTACAATAGAACAAGGGAGTAATGCTATAGCTGTTTTTGAAATTAAAAACAATGAAAATAAACCAATAGTAATAAATTCTATAGAATCAGCATGCGATTGTACCATTCCTCAATGGAAACGAGAATCAATAAATGTAGGAGAAACGACAATCGTCAAAGTGAAATATGATACAAAAAAAATAGGAAAATTTACAAAAAAAATATTTGTCCATAGCAATGCTGTAAACACTACTTTAGTCCTAACTATTAGCGGGGAAGTAATTTATAAGACAAGACAAAAAACTAATGCTACAAGAGTTAACTCTTCAGAATGATTAATAATGTTCGACATCAATTGCCAAGCGGTCATTTGCCCACGACCAAAAAGGAGATGCAGTATTTAGGTTGGAATCAGGCAGATGTGATATTTTTTTCGGGAGATGCGTATATTGACCATCCGGCGTTTGGGACGGCGGTGATTGCCAGGATATTGGAAAAACTCGGACTGAAAGTAGCGATTGTGCCTCAACCGAATTGGCAAGATGATTTGCGTGATTTTAAGAAACTTGGCGCTCCGAAACTCTTTTTTGCCGTCAATTCCGGAGTGATGGACAGCATGGTCAACAGATACACTGCTAATAAACGGATTAGAAGCGACGACGCCTATACTCCCGACGGAAGAGCGGCTGCCCGTCCCGACCGTGCCGTAACAGTGTATTCGCAGATAATCAAAAGTTTATACCCTGATATTCCTATCGTCGCCGGAGGAATTGAAGCCTCGTTGCGACGGCTCACTCATTACGATTTTTGGGATGACGCGCTAAAACCCTCGTTATTAATTGATTCGGGCGTTGATTTTATTGTTTACGGACAGGGAGAAAAGCCGGTTACTGCTCTGGCAAAGTGTTTTATGGAAGGAAATCCGGAGGCGGCTTACGATATTCCCCAGATTGCTTTTGCTGTACCTCAAAATATTTCGGAC
>JAITOP010000025.1 GCA_031289895.1 Prevotellaceae bacterium | reverse complement strand
ATGCCATTGAGTTTGGCTAAAATATCGTCATTATTAACACTGATTTTTTTAGTCAATGTAACAATAAGATTGACAATCACTAAAACTATCAAAACGGCGAGTAAAATTGTTGTTATCATACTTATCTCCTTTTTTATTAAATTATATTTTTAAAATTTATGTTTATACTTAATATTCAATTTATTATCCACTTCTGTCAATCCCGCTTTCCGCAAATGCGCATTGGTAAAAATCTCGTTTTCAAGATACCGATAAACCATATTTTCTATCTTTCGGTTTTGCAAAGGTAGCATTTTTTTGATTGAGTATGAATGTTTTTTTCAGCGATTTTTTCAGCATATTTTCAATCTCTAAATATTCATACAATTTCTAAATAAATATTTTGAATAAAAACAAAAATTCAACGAAGATGAGAAATTTATACAAACAAATTATTTCCAATATTTCTGCGGCAAAAATAAAAATAGACATAAACTGAAAATAAACAATAACAGCCATTTACATTTTTATCAGCTGTAATTTTATTTTTATCGGATTGTTTTTTAAAATCGCTTGTGAAAATTAAATATTATGTGTTTAGATATTATTTCTATCTTTGTGAAAATTATATGAAATATGGTAGATAAAAAAGAAAAACCAGATACAAATACCGATAAACTAAAAACTGTTTTGGCTGTTTTTGAATCGCGACCAAATCAGCCGTTTAATTACCGACAGGTTGCGCGAGCGATTGGCGCAGATACTAACGAAGAACGTCTGCAAGTGTTGCAAATACTTAGAGAATTTACCCGACAAAAAACGCTCAAACGAATTGGTCAGGGAAAATTCAGACTTAATAATCAGGATAATCAGAAAAAGAGGCAGCGCCGCGTGAAGCGAACTATCACAGGCTGTGTTGATATGACCATGCAAGGTTCTGCTTTTATCATTTCTGACGAATCGGAAAAAGATGTTTTTGTGTCGCAGTATAATCTCAATCACGCTTTGCATAACGATATTGTAAAAGTAAATATTTACAACACAAAAAAAGCGTATCGTATTGAGGGAGAAGTTATTGAAATTATTGAACGGTCGAAACATAATTTTGTGGGAATTGTAGAACTGTCGGGCAAAAACGGATTTTTAATCGCCGACAGCCGCCAAATGCCTCACGATATTTTTATTCCCGCCGACAAATTAAACAATGCAAAAAACGGACAAAAAGTTATAGGCAAAATTACCGACTGGGCGCAAAATATGCGTAATCCTATCGGCGAAATTGTTGATGTCATTGGCAATCCGGGCGAAAACGATACCGAAATGCACGCAATTCTTGCCGAATACGATTTGCCTTATCGTTTTCCCGTAAAACTTGATGAAATTGCAGAAGATATAAGCGAAAAAATTTCGGATGAAGACTATGCTAACCGCCGCGATTTCAGAGATGTTACAACCTTTACTATTGACCCTGCCGATGCAAAAGATTTTGACGATGCGCTGTCGTTTCGCAAACTGAAAAACGGAAAATATGAAGTAGGCATTCACATTGCCGATGTTACGCATTACGTTGTGCCTGATACGCCAATCGACAAAGAGGCTTCGGAGCGAGCCACATCCGTGTATCTTGTTGACCGCACAGTGCCGATGTTGCCCGAACGATTATCAAATTTTATTTGCTCCTTGCGTCCGAATGAAGAAAAACTTTGCTTTTCGGCTGTTTTTCAGTTAGATGAAAAAGCAAATGTAACTGATGAATGGTTTGGTCGCACGGTGATATATTCCGACCGCCGATTTACTTACGAAGAGGCTCAGGCGGTTATCGAAAACAAAGAAGGCGATTTGTGCGCCGAAATTCTTACCCTCGACAAACTCGCAAAAATACTGCGTGAAAAACGATTTAAAGCCGGAGCAATGAATTTTGAACGGGCTGAAGCAAAATTTGTTCTTGATGAAAACGGAAAACCTGTAAGTTTATATTTCAAAGAAAGTAAGGATTCTAACAATCTGATAGAAGAATTTATGCTGCTTGCCAATCGCAAAGTGGCGGAGCATATAGGAAAAGTGAAATCCGACAAGAAGGCAAAAACCTTTGTGTATCGCGTTCATGACACTCCCGACGAAACAAAATTCAATAAACTTAAAGAATTTGTAAAACGATTCGGATATACCGTCAACCCTTCGTCGGAAAAGGAAATGGCGGGCGCATTAAACAAACTGATGGCTGATGTGAAAAACAAACCCGAAGCCAATCTTGTTGAAACACTCACCCTGCGCTCGATGGCAAAAGCAACATATACAATTGATAATATAGGACATTACGGATTGGCATTTCCGTTTTACACACATTTTACATCGCCCATTCGCCGCTATCCCGATATGATGGTTCACCGACTTTTGGCTAAATATCTTACGGGAAGCAAAAGTGCCGACAAAACATATTATCAGGAAAGATGCAAACACTCGTCGATGATGGAACAACGCGCCTCTGATGCCGAACGCGCCTCGATAAAATACAAAATGGTAGAATTTATGCAAGATAAAATAGGCTGCGAATACGAAGGAATTATAACCGGAGTAACCGAATGGGGAATTTATGTTGAAATTTGCGAAAACAAAATTGAAGGTATGATTTCGACACGCGGAATGAACGACGATTATTATTATTTTGATGAAGAAAACTATTGTGTTACAGGCAAAATGCACGGCAAAAAATACACACTCGGCGACAAAGTCCGCATAAAAGTCATGCG
>JAITOP010000306.1 GCA_031289895.1 Prevotellaceae bacterium | reverse complement strand
CCCTCTGCATCCGTAACCTTTCCTGTAATTTTGGTTTGCGCTTGGGCAAATCCAACGCTCGCAATTACGAGCAGCATTTGTAAAATGATTTTCTTCATGCGAATTTAATTTTAATTGATTTCGTTTTCACTATTTTTTTCATTTTCTTGTTTTCTTTTTGCAAATATAATGCATTTAACATAAATTTACAACATCTATCAAAAAAAAATTGTAAATAATTTTGTATTTTATTAGTTATCAACATAATAAAAAATCACATAAATTTTAATTTTTAATAAGCGAGTGTTAAAATCGTCAATTTTAACCTATTTTTTCACATTAAAATAATCATGTTAAAAAACAGCATATTTATTATGTTTATTCGTAATTATGAAAATATTTTTGTTTTTGCTGTAAATAAAAAACAAAATATGCAATTTTAAAGATATAATAATTTATATTACAGTTGTTTAGTATAGAAAAAAATATATAAACATATTACTGTAAATAGTCTGAAATATATATACATTTTTAATTTCAAAACATATCTTAAACATCAATATTTATAAAGGTTTTAGGGTTTTGAAAACATTAGTTAATTTCACATAAAATTTTAAAGTGAAAATTTAAATGGAGTTGTCATGTTACAAATCGTAATAAAAAATAATATTTTATAATAAAAATTTGTTTTATATAATCGTAAAACCTATATGTAGTAAGGGATATATGTTTTTATTGATAATATAAAAACTGTAAGTTGGTATATTTTGTTGATTTAAATTCAATAATATTCCAATCTTATCTATATTTTTGCAAAAAAATACGAGAAATGGAACTATCAACAATTTGCGCAATATCAACAGCAGGCGGCATCGGCGGCATTGCGGTGATAAGAATTTCGGGTGAAAATGCAATAAAAAATACGGATAAAATTTTCTTTGCAATAGCCAAAAATAAAAATTTGCTTAATGCAAAATCAAATACTATTATATTCGGCAAAATAAAAAACAGTAAAAATGAAATTATAGACGAAGTTCTTGTCTGCATTTTTCGTGCGCCACACTCATATACAGGCGAAGATACGGTAGAAATTTCGTGCCACGGTTCTACATATATTCAGCAACAAATATTGAAATTACTTATAGAAAATGGTTGCACGCTTGCCCAAGCCGGAGAATTTACTCAACGTGCTTTTTTGAATGGAAAAATGGATTTAAGCCAAGCCGAAGCGGTTGCCGATTTAATAAACTCTACATCGCAAGCTGCACATAAGGTTGCGATAAATCAGATGCGCGGAAAATTTTTAAATGAATTGCAAAATATCCGTAAAAAACTTGTCGATTTTACTTCGTTAATTGAATTAGAACTTGATTTTAATGAGGAAGACGTTGAGTTTGCCGACAGAAAAGAACTTGGCGAATTTGCGCAAAATATCGAAAAATATATTGCAAAACTTTGCAAATCATTTGAAGTCGGCAATGTTATTAAAAATGGCATTCCTGTTGCGATTGTGGGCGAAACTAATGTCGGAAAATCAACATTACTTAATATTTTACTCAACGAAGAGCGCGCCATTGTCAGCGAAATTCACGGTACAACGCGCGATGCAATTGAAGATACAACAAACATCGGCGGAATTATTTTTCGCTTCATTGATACCGCCGGAATACGCAAAACAAATGACAAAATAGAAAATATAGGAATCGAACGAACATACAGCAAAATCGAGCAAGCCGCTATTGTTCTGTGGATTATTGATGCAACGCAACCTGTGCAAAATGCGGAAAATATGAAAAATGAAATGATTGAACGCTGTAAAAACAAAAAAATGATTATTGTGTACAACAAAACCGACAAAAACAAATACGCCGAAACGCTTAATATATCAAGCGATGCGGGAATCAAACAGGTAAATATTTCGGCGAAAGAAAAATTAAATATAGATGCGTTGCAAAATATTTTATTGGAAATTGCACAAATACCCGAAATAGGTTCGAACGATGTTATAGTAACAAATATGCGGCATTTCGAGGCTTTGCAAAATGCTTATTCGGCAATTGTCAGAGTGCAAAACGGATTACAGCAAAATATTCCTCACGATTTGCTTGCACAAGATATTCGCGATTGTATTTTTCATATAGGCACAATCACCGGAAATATTACAACTGACGAAATTTTAGGCAATATTTTTTCAAAATTCTGCATAGGAAAGTGAGTTTTTAAAGTTCATAAAGTTAGAAAGTTTTTAAAGTTAGAAAGTTTTTAAAGTTCATAAAGTTAGAAAGTTCGTAAAGATTTTAAAGTTATAAAGTTTTTTATCAACAAAATCGTAATTCGTAATTTTTGTAATTCGTAATTGATTTCATCGGTGTGCTTATTTCAAATCAAAAAAGCATTTTCAAAAACAAATTTCTGAATAATAATTATCTACAACATGAGGTGCAAACTATATATAAATATATACTGACTTGTCCTAAAAATTTTTTACAGATTAATTAATTTTTGCGTTTAATTTCGCTGTACGGATGCCATTCTCCCGACTTGTATATACCCAAATCGGAAAATACAAACTGCGTTCCTGTTAATTCGAAATAGAGCAAGTCAAAATCAAGGTTATAGGCGAAGTTGTCATAGATAGGATATTTTTCGAAAACTGATTTATATTTTTGCAAACAATTTTATTGCATACACACTCGACTCATTTTCAAGTATAATATCGGAAAATTCAATCCAAAGAACGTAAAATAAATAAACATCAAAACCATCCAAAACCAACACTCCCCCTCAACAAACCAAAGCCATTGCAACCAACAATCTTTATTCAACTTTTAAACTTAATAAACTCAATAAACTTTTTATACATTTGCATTTGCATTTTCACTATAAACAGCCTGTT
>JAITOP010000278.1 GCA_031289895.1 Prevotellaceae bacterium | reverse complement strand
CGGGTGATGTAGGTCAGTGCGCCTATATTAAAATCGGGATAAGTTATTGGAAATGAATAATCAACCGTAAGCATTTTTAGTTTTTCGCTGAGTATATTGTCGGTTTCGCGTGGAAAATTGAAAATTGTAGAATAAAAATATCGTTTTGTATCTTGATTTTGATACAGTGCCGACAGCCGCAATCCGTGATTAGAAAACAGTCCCGGAACATACGCTGTGATTTTTCCGCCATAAATATTTCCAAAATTTTCGGTATCGAAAGGTGAATTTTTATATTGAAAATTTAATATCAAACCCCATTTTGGGAAAATATCTCTCTTCGCCAAACGCTTGTAAAAATAAGCATTTAGCGCATATTCGGCAAGGTTTGCGTTTTTCATGGCGGAGTTGCTGACGACAAAATATTTTGAGTTGCTCACCGAAAATTTAATTATCGGCGTGATGCCTGCGTTATAACGCGCATTTGAAAAATCAAAAGGTATGTAAGTTGTTGCCTCGATGTTAAATCTGTTGTCAGTTCCCGAACTTAGATTTCCTTCGTTTATTAAAAAATTTTTTCCGCCGCCGTAATGTCCTTCGATATTAATGACGGGAAACCAGCCTGTGTATGTAAAACCGGCGTGCAAAGCCGAATAATTATTGCGATACGAATATGCTAATTGCGCGGTTGTATTTCCGAGCAAATTTTGTGAAATTAATGTTGCGCCTAAACTGAGTTTATCGTCGCTATCGCTGTCATTATCAATGAATGAGATGATAACCTGTTCGGGATTTATGCCTGCGTAAAACGGCAACCAATTGCGCACTCTTAATAAATTTGCCGTTTTGTTGTAAGGTTTTACGGCGTAATTTTTTTTATGCGTCAAATCAACCGTATCAATAACAAAATTTTCTTGTGCAGCAACAGTTTCGGCGAGTTCAAATTTATACGGTTGCGTCCAATCTACTTCAATATTTTCGTCAATTTCAAGTTTTTTTGTTGCAAGTTTTAGTCCGTTGCTGTTGTATTCGGAATATATTAAATCTCCGTATTTATTTGTATTCGCGGATGTTGCGCCAAACTGAGAATTTGTAATTCGATGTATTTTTTTTGTTTTGGCAGATATTAAATATAAATTATCTACGCCATCAAAACCCGAATTAAAAATAATATCGCTACCATAAAAGCTAATGTTTGCAAGGCTTGTAAACGATTGTTCAATTAAAATATTCCATTTTTTATTTTCCATATCAAATATTTGCAGCGAAATTCCTTCGTCCGAAAGTAAACTTGCTGCAATTTTATTGCCTTCATCATTCACGGCTAAGCTAATTACGGTGGCGTTTTCAGGAGTTTCGGCTTCAAATATTTCTGAAAAATTATTTTTATTCAAAATGCAAATAAAATTTTTACCAAAACGTGTGTATTTTGCGGCTGCACACAATTCCGCATCCCTTGCAAATGCAAGCAAACGATAACGAGTTTTAGACAAAACAGTTTTAATTTTTTTCGATTTTAAATCATATTTTTTTATTGAATTTGTGCTTTTTGCCGTCCACCGCACATCTCTTATATTTTCGAGCCAGTAAATTTTGTTGTTGTCAAAATAAATTTTATCGGCATAATATCCAATATTTGTAAGATGTTTTTCGTTTCCCGTTTTATCAATGATTACAAGCGATGGCAGCGATTTTAAATTTTGTTTTACAGCAACAATTTTTTCGTCATCCGTAAAATACGGATAAAGATATTTTGTATAATTTTTTTCGTCGTTGGTGATATAATTAATATTTTTTTCTGCTTGCCGATTTTCTGTTTCCCACGATTTTTTAAGGTATTCAAACGATTCGTGTTGCAGTTGTTTTAACGAAGTGTTGGTGATTTTTCTAAATCCGCGAGCAAAAAAAGGAAGCGATTTTGTTTGTGCGCGGGTAAGGGTTTTTTCCCAGACATCCGCCCCAAAACGTTTACGTGCATACGATGTTTGAACATAACCGTAAGCATACGAATTGGGAATAAAATTTTTGTACGAACCTTGCAACCATTTATCGTACGAAAAATTTTTGTCCGACAAAAAATATGCGCGATATTCGGCAAGAAAAAACGGCATCCGCCCGCGTCCCGACTTTGACATAGACGTTTCGGAAAGCGTTGCATCGCCTTCGAGAAACCAATCGGGAACAATTCCAGCCCACGCCACCGAAGCATAATCGCCAAACAAATAACTTGCAATTCGCAAAACGCCTTTTGTGTTATATTTGCTTATTTGTATATAATGCCGAAACTCATGCAGAGCAAGGCTTTTAGCCCATGGCGTAACGTATAAATCGGTTATTGGAGCAGTCATAAAATCCATTTGGCGCGGCGCAAAACTTACCCACGCATTTGAATTTAAATCATTGTAATGCAAAACAACAGGAATTTTGTTTTTGTAATAATTATCAAGCGAACGCGGAACATAATTGTACGCTTTGTCCAAAACATTTGCATAATATTGCGCCGTAGAATCAATTTCGCGAGGATAAATAATTTTGAAATTTGATGTTTCAATTTGATTCCATTTTGTTGCAGGCGGCTCGTCGTAACCCTGTGCAAACATTGACGTTGCCGCAATTACAAAAAATGCTGAACTGATAATTATTTTTAATTTTTCAAACATATTTTTCAAATGTAATAACTTTATATTTACAATTTATTTTGTTTCAGTGTCTTTTGTTTCATCAACAAATCCATCTTCTAAAAGCTCACGTAAGGCTTGTTTTTTGATTTCTTCTTTACGTTCTTTTTTAAGAAGTTTACGTTTTTCTTTATTGATTTCTATTCGTTTTAACAGTTCTTCGTGTTCCTCATTAAATTGTTTTTCCTGAGATATTTTTTTATCTACTAATTTTTTATTGTAATTTATTGATAATATTACATCTCCTACATGTATTTTTGTCTGTTTTTTAACAGGTAAAGAAAGGCTGCCCCGTTCTGTTTTCAATGTTATTTCTTTTATATACCAAATTTCATTTAATAACACTTTTATGTAATGCAAAGAATACTCTGACCTTGACCCCATGTGTATATATTCTTTATCACGCTTATAGCTTGAATCATAATAAAATTCAACATAATAACCATTATAAGAATCAGAAATACAAACAAATTCTTCTAAATCACCACCAGAACTGATTTTCCATTGAAAAAAATTATCAAAGTTATCATCTAAAAATTTTTTCTTCTCTCCTATTGAGAGCCTTGAAAAAGCGTCTCTTTGTTTCTGAATAATTTTATTCTTGTATTTTTCGGTGTATGACATATAATATGTGCAAGAAACACCAAGAATAAAAGTGCATATTGCTGTTATTATTAATTCTCTGTAAATTTCAGGATATAAAAAACAGTATATAATAGCAAATATTATTAATATAACTGAAGAAAAACAACCAATAGTGGCTAATGTTTCTATCACTTCGCCTTTTGATGATATATAATTTACACAAATACGACTCAAAATAAACGTTATTACTATTGCTATTAGTATTTCACGGTAAGATTTAGGATGTAAAAAAAGTGCTATAATTAAACCTATTACAAGTGTTATAAATATAAGTAAAAACAAACAACCACTACGGGATATTAGTTCTGTTTTTTTTTCGTTTGCTGACATATCTTTCTAATTATTAACTATTAACCACTAACCACTAATCATTATTTAACCGCCTTCAAACTCAAATCCAAACTTTTTATTTGATGTGTAAGCGCGCCGACAGAAATAAAGTCAACGCCACATTCGGCATAGTCCCGCAAATTGCTGATAGTTATGCCGCCCGACGATTCTGTTTTATATTTTCCGTCAATCAGTTTTACAGCTTCGCGAGTTGTTGCAATGTCGAAATTATCGAGCATAATTATATCCACGCCGCCAATTTGCATAACTTTTTTTATATCGGCTATGCTGCGAACTTCTATTTCAATTTTTAGCGAACGATGCGTTTCGTTCAGATAATTTTGAGCTTTCGAAATAGCATTTTCAATTCCGCCGGCAAAGTCTATATGATTGTCTTTCAGCATTATCATGTCAAACAAACCCATTCTGTGATTTTCGCCGCCGCCTGTTTTCACAGCCATTTTGTCAAGTACGCGCATTCCCGGCGTGGTTTTGCGAGTGTCGAGTATTTTTGTTTTCAATCCTTCGAGGCATTTCACGTAAACGGCTGTTGTTGTGGCTATTCCGCTCATGTGTTGCATAACGTTCAGCACCAAGCGTTCCGATTGCAAAAGCGATTGTATTCTGCCCTCGACATAAAAAGCAATATCGCCGAATTTTATTTTGTCGCCATCATGCAGCAGTTGTTCGGTAATTTTTATATCGCTGTCGATACGATAGAAAATTTGTTTGGCAACTTCTATTCCTGCAATTATACCGTCCTGTTTGACAAGCAGTTTCATTCGTCCGCAAGCATCCAGCGGAATTGTTGACAACGATGAATGGTCGCCATCGCCAATGTCTTCTTTTATTAGCAACGAAATTAAATCGTCGATAAAATCCTGATATTTCATAATTTTTTATTTTGAAAATATGCACAAAGTTATAAAATTATCTTTATAAGTTGTAAGTTTGTTTTTTGTTGATTTGTTTTTTGTTGATTTGCTGATTTGTTTTTTGTTTTTTGTTGATTTGTTTTTTGTTTTTTGTTTTTTGTTGATTTGTTTTTTGTTTTTTGCTGATTTTAAAATCTTTATAACTTTAAAAACTTTATGAACTTTTACTAACTTTGCCCTTTCTTAAATAAACAGAAAATGAATTTTGCTCAAAGAATAGCGCACGAATTAAGTTTAGATGCGTCAAAAGTATTGAATGTATTGGATTTGCTGGAAAAAGGAGCTACTATACCTTTTGTTGCCCGCTATCGCAAAGAAGCCTCAGGTGGTATGGACGAAGTGAAAATACTTCTTATCCAAAACCGATTTGCTCAACTTATGGAGATTGAAAACCGCAGGGCGGTTATTCTTAAATCGATAGCCGAACAGGATAAACTTACGCCCGAACTAAAAGCGCGAATCGATGCCGCACTCACTCTTCCCGAACTCGAAGATATATATCTTCCGTACAAACCCAAACGCAAAACCAAAGCAAGCGTGGCAAAAGAAAAAGGGCTTGAACCGCTGGCTGTTAAACTGTACAAACAGTACAACGGCGATGTGCGCAAATGGGCTGCCGAATATATCAATCCCGAAAAAAACGTTAATACTATCGACGAAGCCCTTGCCGGAGCAAGAGATATTTTAGCCGAAAATATATGCGAACACGAAATCACCCGCGCCCGAATACGTAAACTGTTTTTTAATCAAGGCGAAATCGTATCGAAAATAATAAAAGATAAAGAAGAGGCGGGCAATAAATACAGCATTTATTTTGATAATAAAGAACTGCTGAAAAAAGCATCGTCGCACCGGATTTTGGCGATGTTCAGAGGCGAAGATGAAGGTTTTTTGCGTCTGAAAATAGAACCCGATGAAGTTGATGCTCTTGATATTATGGACAACATACATCTGCACACCGACAACGAAGCGTCTGACCAAGTGGCTGATGCCATAGAAGATTCGTACAAACGACTTTTGCAACCGCAAATGGAAACCGAAATGCGTCAGCAAGCCAAAGAAAAAGCCGATGAAGAGGCGATAAGAGTATTTTCAAACAATGTACGGCAACTGCTGCTGGCTGCGCCGCTGGGACAAAAAGTGGTTATGGCAATCGACCCGGGATTTAGAACAGGATGTAAAGTTGTTGTATTGAACAAATACGGTTCGCTGCTCGAAAATGCAACTATCTATCCGCATCCGCCGCAAAACAATGTGCAGCAGGCAAATCAAATAATTTACGATTTGGCAAAAAAACACAATGTCGAGGCTATCGCTATTGGCAACGGCACGGCAGGCAGAGAAACCGAAAATTTTGTTCGCAATATCAATTTCGAGCAAAAACCGATTATTGTGGTGGTAAATGAAAACGGAGCATCGGTGTATTCGGCATCCGATTTGGCTCGCGAGGAATTTCCCGACCACGATATTACCGTCAGAGGTTCGGTTTCTATCGGGCGGCGGTTGATAGACCCTCTGGCAGAACTTATCAAAATAGACCCAAAATCAATTGGCGTTGGGCAATATCAGCATGATGTAAATCAAAAAAAACTTGCAGAATCGCTTGAACAAACTGTTGACAGTTGCGTAAATGCTGTTGGGGTGGAAGTGAACAGCGCAAGCCGCGAATTGCTTTCGCATGTTTCGGGTATTGGTGCGGCACTGGCAAAAAATGTTGTTGATTATCGTAATAAAAACGGCGGTTTCAAATCGAAAGCCGAACTAAAAAAAGTTAGCCGTTTTGGTGAAAAAGCATTTGAGCAGGCGGCAGGATTTATAAGAATACACGATGCCGAAAATCCGCTCGACCGCAGCGCAGTTCACCCTGAAAGTTATCATATTGTCGAAAAAATGGCAAAGCATCTCAATTGCAGTATTGCCGACCTCGTAGCCGACGAAAATCTGCGTAAACAAATAAATATAAACTATTTTGTAACAGCCACCGTAGGCATACCAACGCTCACCGATATTGTTAAAGAACTGTCGAAACAAGGCAGAGACCCTCGCGAAGAATTTAATATTTTTGAATTTGACAATACCGTTTCGGATATCACCCACTTGCGCGAGGGAATGATATTGCCGGGAGTAGTGGTAAACATTGCCGCATTCGGCTGTTTTGTTGATATTGGCGTGCATCAGAGCGGACTTATACACATAAGCCAAATGGCAAAACAATACGTTCACGACCCCAACAGAATATTAAAACTAAATCAAAATATAAAAGTAAAAGTTTTGGAAATAGATATTCCGCGAAAACGCATTTCACTTTCGCTTCTTACTGATGAGATTTGAAAAA
>JAITOP010000240.1 GCA_031289895.1 Prevotellaceae bacterium | reverse complement strand
AGCGTTTTTATTTCGTTGTTTTTTTGTTCGATTTTTTTCTCGTAATTCGTAATTTCCAATTCGTAATTGTATATCTGTTGTTGCAGGCTGTCGCAAATTGCGGTTATGATTATTGTGTCGCCTGTGCGCAGCAGTTCTACGCTTGCCCGACCGTTTTTGCCGGTAAATTTTGCACCTTCCGGCAAACTGCTTACCGCTCCAATCAGAACGCTCACCTGTGCCTGTTCGGTAGGAACTGCCTGTGCCGTAACTTCTTTTAAAACGCGCTTTGTTACCGCTGAATCAACAGTTTTTTCCTGCCTAACGTTTTCCTGACTGTAAGAAGACGTTGTTTTTTTGCTTGTGCTGCAACTAATAATTAATATTGTTATCAGCAAGCAAACGCTCGTAATAAGCGATTTTTTCCTGTAATTTTTTAATTTGTTTTTCATATTTATCTGCTTTTTCCTGTATAGTTTTTAATGATGCCAATTCCGTGTGTAATTTGTATATATCTTCGCGAAGCTTTATATTTTCGTCTTGCAATTCTTCAACTTGATTCAGTAGTTTTTTAATTTGCGTTTCGAGCCTGTCAACCACTTTTTGCCAGGTCTCGCCGGCAAGGTCGATATTTTCTATGTGGCTTTTGGCTTCGGCTTTTTTCGACATTTTATGTGTCAAAAAATGCTCGACCACACGCATCGCAATGCCCGATGTTATTATCAACCCTATGATTTCAATCAACGTCATTTTAAGTGTAATATTTGCTTACGGTTAATTCCTGTTTTTTTCAATGAAACATGAATCCACGTGTAATTTTTTTCATCAATCAACTGGTCGAAATCATAACCGCCGTTGGCTATCATCTCAAACAATTTTCGGTTTTTCACAGCATCTCCCGCCGTAATATCGGCTGCCTCACCTTTCAAATGCTGTGAATTTACAACGCCGCCAACAGCTTTGTTTACCGCCAAACTTCTATAACCGCTGTTAACGATTATAGGCGCAGCCCAAACCATCCGAACCGGGTCAAGGATTTTTTCAACCAGATTTTCCAAGTTCGCTATTGCCTCTGCTGTTGCAACATTTGGTAAACCTGTATTGGTTTTGCTTAGTTCTTTTATTGTAAAATATTTCATATCTTTTTTTTATTTTTTTTTATTTTACCATTCAATTGTTATATTGCCGTTTTTCACATCTAATTTTGTTATTTTAACAAGGCAATATTTCAGCATATCTTTAAATTGTCCGTACCAAAATGTGTCGGGCTTGCCGTTGCGCATCTTGTCAATCTCGCCACCAACGAGCGGACATTCTTTGTATTCGCCTCGATTTGCAATTAAAGCACTTTCCACAATCTGACTTGTAACATCGCCGAGTACAAGAGCGCCATTGTTTATCATTAAATCGCCGGTTTCGCTATCTGTCAAAATTCCTGTCATTGCACTACTCCTGTTATTGTTCCTGCACCGGCAGGCGTTGCACATGTTCCTGTTACCGTTCCCGATTTTACAAAAGCCTCTACCGCGTCAGCTATTGCCGATGCCATTCTTTGACGCGCCTGTACCGGATTTACATCTGTATCGCTTTCGGCGTCAAATGCTGCTTTTATTGCAGCCGCTAATGTTTGTTTGTTCAATGCCATTATTTTAATATTTTATTTAACCTTTGCGTTATTTGATTCAGCGCAGCCACATTCGGGCTTGTGCCTTGTATTACAATAATTTTTGTTACCTCTGTAATGAAATCCGACAATACTTTGAATAAATTTTCGCCTTTGTTTTCAATCTTAAAACCGTCTTTATTTGCCGTTATTTCAGTTTCGCTTATTTTCAAATAAATTTTATCAATTTCGGAATAACCAATAGCAGCCAAATTTCTGTACTCGCCGCCCGAAAGGTCAACAATCAATACATAACTTCCTGTTTTGGGTGTAATTAATAATTGTTCGTTTTCGTTGTTTATAACGGCGCGCAGGCGCACATCTGTAATCAGCAATTCATCAATTTTCACTGTGCAGGTTGTACCTGTTACTTTTTCTACCTGTGCAGGAAAAACTATCAGCTGCTGCAACTTTTCCGTTCCTGCTATCTGTCTGATTTTTTCCTTTATTTTGCCGTATGTATCCATTTTTTATTATCTTTGTGAAAATTATGCTACCATCATGAAACGTCTATCATTCATATTATTATTTACATTTGTCTGTGTCGCTTGCATCGCACAGAGCGAACATCCTTTGATTAAAGATTGTGCGATAACAAAAAATTTTGGAATGTCATCCGAAACATTTTTTTTGTGGGGACATGTTCGTGTCGTTACCGACCCCAAAGAATATGCCGACTTCAATGTGAAAATCGTATCCTCTCCGGCTCTTGCCGATGTATATGTTAAAAGAGTAACATCCGCGCCGTTTGAATGTGGCGAATGGCATTTTGTAACTTCAAAAAAAGACGCTCCTCCATTTACTGTTACCATTCGCTTTGTAACGGAATGGGAAGAATTTACAATTTGCTTTGTGGATTCCAACCCGGGCAGCAGATACTGATTTTTCATCCTATTTTCCTCCCGAGTATTGTTTTTCGTTCGCCGCCGCTGCTGCTGAATTTTGTTTCTGTTGCAACAACATAATAATTACCATCTTTGTAATAATTACCATCTTTATCCTGATATTCGTTATCGTGCAAATTTATTTTACAGGCAGGTTCTACGTAAGGTATAAGCCATCCCGTAAAACTACCTTCGTAGCCATCATATACCCAAATGTTATATTCGTTTTTTGCCGCATTTTTTAAACTCTCCTCGTTTGCAGCATTTACAATTTTGTTTATTTTATGCCCACCGCTTTTACCTATTTTTTCGGTTTTTTTAGTTCCATCGGGCAGCGTCATTGATACTTCTACCTCTATATTTTTATCGACTGCTTTGATATATTTTAAATCGGATTTTTCTATGTTGCGCGCAAAATCAAATATCACAGGCTTTTCGTTAACTATATATTCATATTGCGGATGCACATGTAATATGTTATCTTCAAAATAAATATTTGCCTTTGTCTCCTCTTGTATTTTTTTCAGCACATCCAACCCTGTCGCTTTGTATAATACAAATTTCTGATATGTATAATCAAAATTACAATTAGGTTTATAATTGGTAAGAGTGCCGTTATCTTTGTTTATTCCATTAATTTCATTGCATACATTAGTAAGCAACGTATTTACATTTATCGCTTTATATTCTATATCTTTTAACGATTTTCTGAATAAATAAAGTGCATCTTCGCACTCTATTTTTATTGTCGAATCATCTGTTGAAATACTGTTTACATAGCCTTTAAATTCCAATAAAATGTCGTAATCATAGCCCAGATGAATTTCTACGGCATCGCCTTCATGTATTTTATCTTCAATGTGCAATGATTTATTTATGTACGCGCCGGGAATAACAATAGTTGCTGTGTCGGCTAAATTTTCAACCGATTTTATTATCGTTACGCTGTCGAGAGCCACAACTCTGTATTCGCCGATTGTTATTTTATATTGCATTTCAAACGTCATTATTTCATATCTTTTATAAGCAAATCGAATTTGTCATCCGAATATGCTTTTATTGTGTACATTTGATTTTCAAGCCCTTTTGTGAATGGAAATGAAAAATCTTCAATAGTTATTCTGAATATTCCAAACACCTCAAGCAACCTGCTTTTTATGCTTATCGCCTGTCGCGCTTCACATATATTTTTAAGTGTCCGCAAATCATTTTCAGGAAGTTCGTTTTTACTTCCTATCAAAACGCCTGCAATATTCACTTCGTAATCGCCCTGGCTCCATATTTCTTTTACCGAACCGCGCCGTATGGTATCTTCGTTTATCTTTGCCACATTGCGCCTTGCAATTATATTTTTGCCTGTTACCGAAATCACCGGGTCAAGCGGCAAGGTGTACCAATTTTCATCCAAATTAGGTTCGTTTTCAAATTTCATTTCTATCTTATCAAAATGCCGAACACCCATGAGTTCCTGCTTGAGATTGTCATCCTTTATGCCGCGCGATATGTATTCATGGCTGGCAAAAACCGAATTTTCATCCAATTTTCTAACAACCTCTTTGTTTTGTAACCAAAAAGGCGGTAACTCAAAGCCTGTAGCAAAATTTATATTCAATCCCATAATTCTGTATTCTGTATTTTGTATTTAGTCGTTAGTATTTAGTATTAGATCGGAAGAGCACACGTCTGAACTCCAGTCAC
>JAITOP010000149.1 GCA_031289895.1 Prevotellaceae bacterium | reverse complement strand
GACTCAGCAATAACCGTTTCAATATTCTACCTTCTGCTATTTCAGCGAAAAACACTTTCTAAGTTGTTGAAATAAGTCATAAGTCGTAAGTCGTAAGTCATAAGTTTGTCAAGTTTTTAAAGTCCTAAAAGTCCTAAAGATTGTAAAGATTGGTGCTTATCTGTTTGGAAAAGAAGAATATAAACAAACAGGCTTTAGCCAAATTTTCTTATATATTTTGGCTAAAGCCTGTAAAAATTGCTCTTTTTATCCTCCATCTGAAGATGGAGGCAATTCAAATTAAGACAAACTCTAACAGCGTTTTTAATTTTGTTAGGGTTATCTTAAAACATGCAGGTAGAACCACCTATAATAATAGTACAAACGAGGCTAAACCTCGTCAGAACAAGGTGTTTTATTTTATAACAGTATTCATTTTATTCACGAATTCTTTTAGGACAGCACGACAACCCTTTTTCCCTCTAAAAGTTGCTGTCATAATAATTTCACCCGTTCTTAAATCGGTAATGCTTGCAGAAAAACTTGAATATTTGTAATAACTCAAATACATTTCATAATAATAAGAATAAGTGAAGTCTAATACATATACAGACTTAACGGTTGTTGTATTTGTAATTTCTCCATGATATGTACCACTTTGTCTTTGACTATCAAAATTTAATGCTTGCTTGGCGGCATGATAAGACATTAGCCTATAACCATTTGATTGTAAGAGAAATTGTAATTCTCCTAATGACCCTGTTTCATCATCCGAATATCGATTTATTGTTATAGGATTTGTTCGCGAATATGTATTATCTTTATTTACGTGTACTTTCATAGTGCCACAAGAAGATAATACAAAAAATATAGTTGAACTCAAAATTAACACAAATATGTTTTTTTTATACTTTTCCATATCTATATACTTTTATGATTTTACCTACTCCTTATTTTAAGTCTCATTTCGGCATATTCAGACTTCTTGTCCTCAATTTTTTTCAAAATACGCACATAAAAAAAGCGCGGACAAAACTCAATTTATCAGCACTATGAGGTTCTCGACGACCTGAATTCCAAACAAATTAAATAAAGCCCACGCCGGAAACCGACGTGAACGTTCATCTATTTATCTTGGGAATTCGTTGAAATTGTCGAGATTTCATAATACCAAAATATCAGCTAAACGCTTTTTCCAATCTTAAAATGTGCGTATTGTTTGCTGTTCTTTATTTCATAAGCTCACAATATTTATACATTTCAAGCACAAAGTTATAATAATTATTTCAAAACAAAAAAATATTTTTAATTGAAAATTAAGAATTAAGAATAAAGAGCATTCACAAACCCAATAATATTTTAACAAACGACCAACGACCAAATACTAAATACTAAATATCAACTACTGAATACGTGAATACCGAATACCTGTTTTTTAAAATCTTTTTTTAGAAAAATTCTTTTTTTAGAAAAATTATAATTAACTTTGGGGCGTAAAATATAAAATATGCAATCTATAGAATCGATAAAAACGCTTTTTGTATCAAGAAAAATGAAGGTTACACTGCAACGTATTGCGGTGTATCAGGCTATGGAAACTTTAATGCACGCCTTTCCCGAAGATGTGATTACGGAAGTTCGTAAAACACATCCAACTATCACAATAGGAACAATTTACAATGTGCTGGAATCTCTGGTTGAAAATAAACTTTTAACAAAAGTAATGACTACCGACAGCAAAATGTATTTTGATATACGGGTTGACGAACATCATCATTTATACAGCCTTAGCGATGGGCGCATCGAAGATTTTGACGATACTTTTCTTACCGAAATGATTAGAGATTATCTTCACAAAAAAAATCCCGATAATTTTGAAGTGGAAAAAATTCACGTTCAACTGCTTGGCAATTTTAAAGATAAGAACAAATAGAAATATTATTTAAAATATTACACATTAACATTTAAAAAAATTATTATGGAATCAGAAAAAAAATTAACAACAGAATCCGGCGCACCTGTTGCCGACAATCAGAACATCCAAACAGCAGGAGAACACGGACTTGCACTGATGCAAAATGCTTGGATGATGGAAAAACTCGCCCATTTCAATCGCGAACGAATACCCGAACGTATTGTACATGCCAAAGGAACAGGTGCTTATGGCACTTTTACCCTCACCGGCGACATTTCGGCTTACACAAAAGCGGCAATTTTTAACGAAATCGGTAAAACGACACCTGTTTTTCTTCGTTTTTCAACAGTTGCAGGCGAGCGTGGAGCAGCTGACACAGAGCGTGATGTGCGCGGTTTTGCTATGAAATTTTACACGGAAGAAGGAAATTGGGATTTGGTGGGAAACAACACTCCTGTATTTTTTATCCGCGACCCGCTGAAATTTCCCGATTTTATTCACACTCAAAAACGCGACCCGCAAACAAACCTTCGCAGCAATACAGCGATGTGGGATTTTTGGGGGCGCAGTCCCGAATCGCTGCATCAGGTAATGATATTGATGAGCGACAGAGGTATTCCCGCCAATCTAAGGCAAATGCACGGTTTTGGAAGTCATACTTTCAGTTTTATAAACAGTAAAAACGAAAGGTTTTGGGTAAAATTTCATTTCAAATCGATGCAGGGCATTGCTAATATCACTAATGCTGAAGCCGAAAAAATTGTTGGAAAAGACCGCGAGGCATCACAGCGCGATTTGTTTGAACATATTAAAGATGGCGATTTTCC
>JAITOP010000117.1 GCA_031289895.1 Prevotellaceae bacterium | reverse complement strand
TTATTTCTGCATGTGTACAGTAATTTGCGGGAACGGAATATCAATGCCTTTTTCGTTGAATGCGTTGTAAATGTTTTCGTTCATGTTATATTTTACTGTCCAGTAATCGTTGGTTTTTGTCCACGAGCGCATGGTGATTATTACGCAGCTATCGGCAAGCGACGACACAAAAGTTGTGGTTGCCGGTTCTTGCAAAATGCCTTTTTCGTTTGCTGCAATATTTTCTATTATTTCTTTTGCTTGTTTCAGATTTGTTCCGTAAGCAACCGAAAAATCAATATCAATACGGCGAATATCTTCTCTTGTGTAATTTATCAGCGGCGAACTTATCAGCGTTGAATTGGGTACAAATACGATTTTATTGTCGGGAGTTTTTATCTCGGTCATAAATATACGGATTTGTAAAATAGTTCCCGAAAAACTTTGACATTCAACAAAATCGCCAACTTTAAACGGTTTAAACAGCAGCAAAACAATTCCGCCTGCAAAATTCTGCAACGTTCCCGAAAGCGCCATTCCTACACCAACGCCAATTGCTGCAAGCACTGCGGCAAACGACATTGTTTCTATTCCCAAAACCTGAATGGCAATTATCAACACAATGATTTTAAGTATGATATTACACATTGAACGCAAAAATGAACATAGCAAATGGTCGGTATTGCGATGCTGCAATGCTTTGACAAATAATTTTGTTAATTTTTTGGTTATCCAAAAACCTACGGAAATAATAATAATTGCCGCTATTAATTTCAATCCTGCCGTAATCCCCCATTCTATAAATTTGGGAACAAAGTCGGAAATAATAAAACTAAGTTTATCCTTTACCGGAATAGAGTCGGTTGTCAGAAAATCGCTTGCCTGTGTTATGGCGTTTTGTGTTATGTTTACAATAGTATCGTTCATGTTATTATGAATTAAATAAATCTAATTAAAATGCAAATTTGGTGAAAAATTTTATATTTTACAATTATTTTTTGGGATATTTTTATTTTATGTCGCAATTTGTGATTTTAAGTGGTTAAATTCATTTTGAGTTCTATCGCTTTTTTGCTGTTTAGGCACAAAAAAACAACTTGTAATATTTTTAATTTTCGGATTGCTTCGTTCCTCGCAATGACGCATGGACTTCACGTCATTGCGAGGAACGAAGCAATCCAGAAACATTTATATCTTATTTATTTTTCATTGCTTAATATGCTTGAAATCATGCCTCTTTGAGATTTATATGAGGTCGCAAATTGCGACCTCAAACTGTCTATCAGTGAGTTGTATTCCGTTTCTGTCAATTCAAACATAAAATCAGGTGGAAATCGGTGAATATTTCTTCTGACAGCTTCTTTCAATCGCTTAGTTTCAACTTCGTATAGTTGTGCCAAGTCAAAATCAAGCATTACACGCTCGCCGCGTATTTCATAAATTTTATTTTGAATAATTTGCAATTCCATATCATTACGCAATTTATGACAAAGTTAATTGTAATTATTTGATTATTTAAAATTTTCAAATATTTTTTTTAAAATTTTGATAACAACTATTCTTTGTTTGGTATATGCAAAAGGTAATTTACGAGTGCCAGCCCAAGTCGATATTACAATTTGTGATTTTAAGTAGTTAAATTCATTTTGAAAAATACTGCGCTCGGCTTGATTTTGATATTCTTTGTTGGTTTGTTGAAACAAAAATCAAACTAATTTATAAAACTTATATCATTTGCCTCATAGTATATTATTTTTGTAATGCCTTTAGGAAATTTTGCATTGTTGTTTTTTATTGCTGTTTGAATAAATAAATCACAATCTTCTTCTGTATATATTTCTTTATTTGTTGCTATAACAAGAATATCTAATGTTCCCAAATACAGGATATTATGTTTTATACAATATGGCGCGATGTCTCTAAAATTACTGCTTGCTATAATATTTTTATTGTATTTTGCCACAGCCATACAAGCCCTTTCGCCATCTCCAATCAAATAATTTTCACTTTTAATGCGGGCAAATTCTTTTTTAATTTCTAAATTATCATTAGGAAAATTTATTTTACACAAAACACCTTTTTTAATTAAATCATCAACAAATGCTGCACGAAATCTGTTGCGCGAGATTTCATTATATACATAATCTATAATAATACATTTGTGAGGATTAAGTATATACGGCAAATCTTTCAGTTTGTTATTGGCAACAAAATGAGAAATAATATCACTGTCTAATAATATTGTTTTTTCAGGTTTATCGTTCGTCCTCATTATTTTATTCAAATAATTTTGATACATCTATTCCAATATCTTCCAATAGCGAAAAATACATACTTTCAGAAATAATGCCTTTATTCCAAGCCTTATAAGCTAATGTTCCGTAATCTCCTATTCGTACATTATTATTCCCTTTTTCGTACAAATCGGTATTATATCCTAAACGCTGGGCTATGTTTTTTACGCCATAAGATAATTCTTCTTTATATTTTTCGTCTATTAAATTCATGTTAAACAAACGAAATAATAATGCAGAATGAGAACTTGCATAATATTGTTCGATTGAAATTACAGTACTTATTTGTATTTTATTTTTTTTGCGTTCCGTTTCCGGAATCATGTTCCAGACACCTCTTTCGGGTAAGAGCAGATTTACGGCAAACAGGTCGGCATCATATTCATCTGTATCTTTGGTTTGTTTGTTAAAATTTCCAACGTCTATACAAATTCGATGTTTAAAATCTTTTTGAAAATATAAGTGATATAATTCGTGACAAATTGTAAAATGCTGTTTGCCTATAGTATGCTCACTATTTATAAGCAAAAACCGTGCTTTGTTTTCGGTGTTGATATTAATAATTGCGCACATACCTGCAAATCCCGAACTTAATGACCTGTAAATAGTAAGTATATTATTTTTATGAAGTATGCTTTTAATTCGGATAGATTCTATTTCATTTAATCCATTTTTATCTCTGAAATCTTGGGCAAAAAACGCTAATTCTGAATGTCTATTTCTCATTATTTAAGGTATTTAATAAATGAAAATAATTTAAAATTATTTTTTTTAAAGCAATGATATTTTTTAAATCGCTTTCACTGAATTGTTCGGAACGAAATGCAAAAGCTGCTAATATTTCTTGTTGCTGCGGACTATCCTGATACAATTCATACTCATCAACGTTAAAAAGAAGAGATAATTTGCTTACTACTTCAACCGGAATTTCTCTTACTCCGGTTTCATATTGTGTAACAGCAGCTGCCGAAACACCTAAAAAACCTCCTATTTGAGCCTGTGTATAACCCAAATTTTCACGCAAAGTGCGAATATTTTTAGATAACATAATGTTTGTTTTCGTTAATAATATAAAGTTTGTTTTTTTGTTACAAAAATACGCTTTTTTTATATAATACAAAAAAATATAACAATTTTTTATTTCCCTTATCTTGTCAAAAAACAAAACTAATATTATTAACTATTTTACTAAAAGTTATTTATGTACAATATTATTGATGTTTTTATATTAAATATAAATTATTTTTACGATGTGATATTTGTGTGAACTGTTAAAAATATAACAAAATTCTGTTTTGAAGTAACAAAATTGCACCTCAAAAAATTCCATTCATTTAACCTTAAATATTAACGTTTCCAAAACACATCTGAAATTTCACGTAATCTTTGAAAATAATTAACCCAAAATTTTATAAATAAGAATATTAACCGTATTTAAAAAACAAAAAACGACTGAATTTATACAGTCGTTTTTTTTATTCTACATTGAGAAAAGTTTAAAACTTATATCCCAACCTTATACCAAGAGTAATACCTACATTAGAATCATTATAATTGTTGAATCCGAAAGCCAAACCTGCACGAAATTCAAAAAGCAAATGATTCCACCATATTCGGCGCAAACCCCAATATGGAGCTACGGCAAAGGTAGATACACTGCCATAAACATTATGCTTTTTTATGGGTTTGAAAATATAACTACCCTGAACGGCTAAAAACGAGCCTGTGTTTCCATCTATGCTTTTGCCTTTGCGTACACGTTTTTGCAAATTGTAATAATAACGCGGCTCGATACTTACGTAAGGATGGAAAGCATAAGTCCAATAATTGCCAAAAAAATCTGATGATGTGTATCCTGCATATCCCGTAATTCCTGCGCCGCCACTTATTGTATAATGTTCGGCAAACGCATACTCATAAGTATAACCAACACCAACCCAACCAACATCTACAATGTGAGTTGACTCTGTTTTTACCATACTTTTTTCGAAAGCAGCGTCATCATTTTGTGCTTGAACTTGCTGAAAACAAGCGCATAAAAGTAATAATGTTATAATATTCTTCATAATTTATTTTTTTAATTGCAAAGATATGTTTCAAATAAATATTGACTGTTTTTTGACCTCTCAATTCATTATAACAACTTAGAAACCAATAAATACAATAAATATTTTATTTTTCCTCTACTCTTAACGATTTTCAAATACTCGTCTTGCTCTTTTGTTTTAGGTGGTTTTGCAAGAACCTTTTCCCATCGATGTCTTTTTTGTTTTCAAATACGCACATAAAAAAAGCGCAGACAAAACTCTAATTATTATCTGTATTTCGAGGTTCTCAACTACCTAAGGCAATCAAATAAAATCAAAGTAAAGTCCGCACTGAAACAGTGCGAACGCTTTTGACTTTACTTTTGATTGACTTTGAAATTGTTGAGATTTCGAAATACAAAAATAACAGCTAAACGCTTTTCCAATAAAAAATTAAAAATGTGCGTATTGTTTGCTTTTTTATACCATAGGCACACAATATTATACATTTCTGCACAAAATTACAAAAATTATTCTAATAAAAACCTTATACTTTATTTTTTTTTCACATCTTTGAAAACAATTAACCCAAACTTTTATAAATAAGAATATTAACCGTATTTAAAAAACAAAAAAACGACAAAGATTTTTCTTCATCGTTTTCTTTTTGTATTTGTCAAAATATCAGTATTTCAACATTTGGAATTTAAAATTTAGAATATTCTATCTGATACTTTCCATTGCCCGTCTTCTTTAACCAAGTTAAGGTCATTTTCAAAAGAATCACCATCTACGGTAATTTTAACATTAACGGTTGCCGAATTTCCATCATCCGAAATTGTTTCTGAAATGACTTCAAATGTTGCCTTTTCACGTAATTCTTTATCCTCAGGCGATTCGTTACGTTTTTCCGCTTCTTCAATCTTCGGGATTTGTGATTTTTCAACGTATTTTTTCAACGTTTTGTAATCAAAATTTTTGGATGCACTAAGTGCTTTTTCTGCAACTTCTTTTGGAGATAAATTACCTCCGCCGCCGCATCCGATAAATACCATGCTTGCCAATACTGCAAACAATAATGTTTTGAATTTGTTTTTCATATCTTTCTATTTTATGATTATGTTTTGTTTGTTTCTGTCAGTTTATTAAATTGATTATCTTCATGTTTATAGCAAAATCGCTTGTTTTTAATTATACAATAAATCACAACATTTATATATTTCGATTGCAAAATTACAAAAAAAAATAATACAATAACAAAAAATCTTATTTTTTTTCACATCTTTGCAAATAATTTTGTTTTATGATTGTTTTTCCAAATGCAAAAATAAATTTAGGGCTTGATGTTATCGAAAAACGTTGCGATGGTTTTCATAATATCGAAACCGTTTTTTATCCAATACCGCTGTGCGATATTCTCGAAATTGAAGAATCGCACAACAATACGTCTGCGCTTTTCAATTCGGGCATTATTATAAATGACGATACATATAATAATCTTTGTATGAAATCGTTGTGTCTTATGAAAAAACATTTTTCTATTCCCGAAGTTAATATTTTTCTGTACAAAAAAATTCCGTTCGGAGCCGGTTTGGGCGGCGGTTCTGCCGATGCTGCAAACGTTTTGATGATGTTGAATAAAATGTTTTCGCTGAATATTGACGATGAAAAACTGATGTTATATGCCGCGCAAATCGGCAGCGACTGCGCTTTTTTTATAAAAAACAAACCGCAAGCGGCAAGCGGAAAAGGTGAAATTATGAACGACATTAATATCAACTTAAACGGATATTATCTTGTTGTGGTAAAGCCCGATATATTTGTTAGTACGGCTCAGGCTTATGCAAATGTAACGCCCAAAAAACCAACATTGCGCATTGCCGATATTGTATCGAAACCGATTGAAGAATGGAAATATTTTTTGAAAAATGATTTTGAGACGACTGTTTTTTTGCAATTTCCTGAAATACAACAAATAAAAGAAACTCTTTACCAAAAAGGTGCAATTTACGCATCAATGTCGGGAACAGGTTCAAGCGTATATGGAATTTTTGCGGATAGCATTGATACAAACGATTTTGCGAAAGAATATTTTGTTGAGTTGTTGATTTGTTGATTGTTTATTTGTTTATTTGTTTATTTGTTTATTTGTTGAATTGTTTATTTGTTTATTTGTTGAATTGTTGAATTGTTTATTTGTTGAATTGTTAATTTGTTGAGTTATTTAACTG
Source organism: Prevotellaceae bacterium (assembly GCA_031289895.1). GTDB lineage: Bacteria > Bacteroidota > Bacteroidia > Bacteroidales > UBA932 > JAIRKV01. The sequence goes on along the minus strand of JAITOP010000117.1, from coordinate 4,216 downwards.
AAAAAATCTCCGCAATTTTGCGGTTAAAGACACAATAATTACGTAATTAATAATAATTTACAAGTATGATATTATTTTTTCGTTTTCATTTGACGCAAGTTCAATTTGACAAATCGAATTTTTAGGCACAAAAAATAAATAACTTGTAATGTTTTTAATTTCCGGATTGCTTTGTTCCTCGCAATAACGCTTGGATTTCACGTCATTGCGAGGAACGAAGCAATCCGGAGACATTTATATCTTATTTATTATTCATTGCTTAATAAATCATCAAAAATCATTTTCTCCATCCATAAATATTTCTATTTCAGTGTAAAAATCCATTGCTCTTTTTATTGATGCGCCGCCCGAACCGGATATCATAACTCTAAACCATTTTTTATCTAAATTCCCGATTTTATGATTTTTGTAAAGCCAATACGCTAAATAAGTGAACGATAAGGTGAACGCAATTTGAAAAATAATATATGCCAATCCTACTGTTTGCGGAAACCATGCATCGCTCAAATAAATTGTAGTCCAAAACGGGCATTGCAACACCATAATTCGTGCATGAGAAATAACCGACAGTTGTAACTTGTTTAATCGCTGTTGAATTTGTGTTATATTGCCATCAAAGTCGATATTATTTATCAAAAACAAATGGCGTATATAATCCGTAAAACCTTTTATATTAATCAAAATGATGGCGGAGATGGAAACAATAAAATAGTTGGCGGCTGACGAATAATGCAAAACAGCATAATACAACAAAAAAATCAACACAAACAAATAAATTACAAACGAAATAATTCCCGTTGTTGTTAGTCGCCTGAAACTGACCAAAGCCTTTTGCGCTTTCCGATTTATTGCATCTGCCAACAGTTTTTTGTTGATATACAACGATTTGTCTATCTTTTCATTTTGTTTTTTCCACAAATTAATAATTTCTATATCTTCCATTTTATTTAGTTTTATTGGTTAAAAATTTTTGTTTAAGTATTTTTTTAATTCTGCCTATTTTGGTAGCCACATTGGTTTCGGAAATGCCAATAATATCAGCGATTTCCTTATAGCTTTTTTCTTCGAGATACAGAAACATCAATGCTTTATCCAAATCTTTAAGTTGAGAGATAAATTGTTGCAGCAGAATAATATTTTCGTCGGTTTCGTCGGTAATATTCGTGTCCGAGATATTAATAATGTTATCGGTAAAAGTGTTTGAAATTCGTTTTCGGCTGTTTTGTTTGCGATAGAACGAAATTGCCACATTCAGCGCAATTCTGTAAATCCATGTCGAATATTTATAAAGTTCAATATAATTGTCAACCGACTTCCACAATTGCAAAATAATTTCCTGTGTAAGGTCTTTTCTGTCTTCGGTATCAGCGCAATACGAATTTACAATTTTGTAAATAATTCCTTTGTGAGCCTGAATAACATCAACAAACATATTTGATTTTTCTGTCGAAACCATCTTTTGCATTTTTCTAAATTATTCGCACAAGGTACAAAAAAATCACATCTTTTTTAAAAAATGTTTTTTGTTGATTTGTTGATTTGTTGATTTGTTGAATTTAATTACGATTAGAAATTATTACGAAAATATATTTGTTACTATTTTGACTTATTGCAATAAAATATTATCTTTGTTTAATTATTTTTTGTATCATTATGAAATTTAGACTGTATTTAGATAATTGTTGTTTTAATCGTCCTTATGACGACCAATCATATTTGGTTATATATTTGGAAACAGAAGCAAAATTGTTTATTCAACAAAAGATATTGCAAGGAACATTTGAATTAGTGTGGTCTTATATGTTGGATTATGAAAATTCGTTTAATCCTTATGAAAATCGCCTCAATGCTATTGCGATGTGGCGTGATATTGCTGTGTTGGATATAGATGCATCCGACGAAATTGTAGAACTTGGAAAAAAAATAATACAAAAGGGAATTAAAAATAAAGATGCTTTGCATATTGCATCGGCTATCTATGCAAAATGCGATTATTTTTTAACAACAGATAAAAAATTACTTAGTCGTAATTTTGATGAAATAAAAATTATCAATCCGTTAGATTTTATTAAACTATTGGGAGTAAATAAAATATGAAAACAGATACAATTATAAGAAATGAAGGAATGCAAATTTTACTTAAAAATTTGGGGCTTGTAGAGGCTGAACGTTTTATTATGCTTATACAAAAAGAACCGTTTGACTATACCAAATGGCAGGAAAATTTGTTTGAAGATATGAGTATCGAAGAAATCAGCAAAAAGGCTGCTGATTTTAGAGTAAAAAACATTCGCTAATCAAGAAAATTGCTTTGTTGAGTTGTTGATTTGTTGAGTTGCTGATTTGTTGATTTGTTGATTTGAAAATCTTTACAAACTTTATAACCTTTAACCTTTATAACTTTAACCTTTATAACTTTATAACTTTAACCTTTATAACTTTAACCTTTAACCTTTATAACTTTATAACTTTATAACTTCCCTTCATACTCTTTTTTCAAAAATTCGCAAAATTCGTCAATTGAGTGGCTGGCGTGTTCGTAAATTATTTTTTTGCCTGCGTGTTGCCCGAATTTTGAAACAATATCTTGCGAAAGATGATTTGTAATATTCACATTTTTAGCCGAATCTATGTTTTTTTCCGTTATGTATTGATATGCGCCGGGAGCGTTGAAGGTGTGAGTTTCGTCGCCCGAAATGTAACCTGCAATCTGAGCGAGAAAGCCGCCGAGCGAATGTCCTGTTATAATCACAGTGCGCGTTTCGCCGATTTTTGCGAGTTTGTAATAACTTATTGTTTGATTTACTTTGTTGGTTAAAAATGCTGAACTTATGTCGGTTATCACATTCAGCGGATTGTCATCGTCAGAATCGTTGTCGAAAAGATGCGATAAAACCAAGCCTACATCGGCAACGCCATCAAAAAAATTATTTGTGCCGCGAAAAACTATAACTTTGTAATATTCATTCCCATAAGTAGATGCGGTAACACCCAGCGTGCTTTCCGAAAAATCTTCGAGCGTTAAATTTTTTGAAAAATCCTCGTGTTTGTCGGGGTCGTATATGTGAGACGAAAGTTTTGCCAAATCATAAACATCGGGTTTTGCTTTTTTTTGAGAATCGCACGATATGCAAACCACTGTTACAATTGCTAATAGATATATGTATATTCTTAATTTCATAAAACTAAATTTTTAAATTAAATTTTTCAGCCAACGAAAAAGGTTGTTGTAAACTTTTTCGCGGGCATCTTTTTCCGATAAAATCAAATCATGTTTTCCGCCTTCGATAGACTGCACGGTTACGTTTGCGCCGAGTTTTGCTGCATATTTTTTAATATCGGCGGTATTTAAAACAATGTCGGCGCGGCGAAAATAATTGCTCCACTTGCTTCCGCTCAGCGATTTGTCGGAATGCATAACCAAAACGGGGCAGTTGATTTTAAGCCCTTTACGCAATTTATGCTGAGCGTGGTATATTGCACGTATCCATCCCGAATTCATTTTCGGCGATTTCAGCGATTTCCATTTCAGATTGTAATTCCATTCGCCGCGATAGTCGATATGCAGACTTTCGCCGTAAAATGTTGAACTGCTTATTGGTATTGCTATGTTCGGATTCATTCGTCCTATTCCCACAACCAAAGGCAAGCCAAGTCGTTTTAGCACAACGTTTAAGTTCATATCAAAAAACGGACTGTTGAGCCATATTGCATTTATTGCTTTGCGTTTTTTGCCATCGTTGGCGTAGAGGCTTGCGATTAGCCCGCCGGTGGAATGTCCGCAAAGAAGAATAAAATTATTTTTTTCGTTTAATATTATTGATATTGCCGTATCGATATCGGCGTAATATTCTCTTATTTTTCGCGCATTACACGGTTTTTGATGAGGCAGCAGCGAGCGTCCGTATTTTCGCAAATCGACTGCATAAAAATTATATCCGTTGCGTACAAATTGTTGTGCCATTTCGCTCTGAAAAAAATAATCGTTAAAACCGTGAATATAAAGCACCGCTTTGTTTGCAGGCTTGTTTGCCTTTAACCTTACAACGGTACAAACCACATCGCCTTCATAATCTTTGGGCATAACGATTGTGGTCTGCTCAAATCGCCCGCCGAGAATGTCGGATTTGTAGTTTTGAGCAAACAATTGCAAGTGCAGCAAAAATATTGCAAATAATGTTATTAACCTTTTCATAGCATAAAAGTAATATTTTTT
>JAITOP010000110.1 GCA_031289895.1 Prevotellaceae bacterium | reverse complement strand
GATGTGATTTATAAAAACTGTCTGCAAAATCATGCCGAACCCGAAGATATAGAATACTATATGTGCGGACCCGGACCAATGGCATCGGCAGTAATTAAAATGCTCGACAACCTCGGCGTACCCCCAGAAATGCTGATGTTCGACGATTTTGGATAGTAATTTAACACGATAATTTAGAACGAAAGAGCGTAGAATTTTTATTTGCGCTCTTTTTTATACTCCACTCAGTCTCCGTCATTGCGAGGGCGTAGCCCGAAGCAATCCGGTAAATTGCTTATTTACGCTGGATTGCTTCGCAAGCTCGCAATGACGAAAATGCAATTTATGCCGGAGTTTAGTATAATAAAGAAGTTAGAGGAAGTTAATAAAACAGTGCGAATTATGAATTACAAATTAAGAAACACACCCCATCCGTTAGGTTTTTAACCGCGATAATTTGAATTGTATTCGTAATTCGTAATTTCGTAATTTCGTAATTGTTAATTTCGTAATTGTTAATATTTCGTAATTGAAAAATTACTATCTTTGCAAATTAAATAATTTATAAAATGCAAAAACCTTCTATTCCAAAAGGAACACGTGATTTTTCGCCTGATGAAATGGCGAAACGTAATTATATTTTTGATACAATTCGCAATGTTTTTCGCTTGTACGGATTTAAACAAATTGAAACGCCGGCAATGGAAAATCTATCTACTTTGCTCGGAAAATATGGCGATGAAGGCGATAAACTTTTATTCAAAATTCTAAATTCAGGCGATTTTATTGCCGATATTTCAAATGACGAGCTGCTGCAAAAAAACAGCGCGAAACTTACAGGTAAAATATCGGAAAAAGGTTTGCGCTACGACCTTACAGTTCCGTTTGCACGCTTTGTTGTACAAAATCGTGACAAAATAACTTTTCCGTTCAAACGCTTTCAAATTCAGCCTGTTTGGCGTGCCGACCGTCCGCAAAAAGGACGTTATCGCGAATTTTATCAATGCGATGTTGATATGATTGGAAGCGATTCGTTAGTCAACGAATTTGAACTTTTGCAGATTATCGACGAAGTTTTTCGCCGCCTGAAAATAAATGTGGTTATCAAATTAAACAACCGAAAAATTCTGAGCGGAATTGCCGAATTTATCGGTGAGCCTCAACGCATTATAGACATTACTGTAGCTATAGATAAACTTGATAAAACAGGTTTTGAAAATGTGAAAAATGAACTCGAAGAAAAAGGAATTTCGATTGACGCGATTGAAAAACTGCAACCCGTTTTGCTCTTAAAAGGCACAAACGCCGAAAAACTTTTGAAACTCAAAGATATTCTAAAATCCTCACAAACAGGAATTAAAGGTATCGAAGAAATAGAAAAAATTTTATCATATACACACCGAATGCCTGTCGGCTGCAACTTAGAACTCGATTTAACTCTGGCTCGCGGACTAAATTATTACACCGGAACAATTATCGAAGTAAAAGCGCTTGATGTTGAAATGGGCAGCATTACCGGCGGCGGTCGTTACGATAATCTTACGGGAGTGTTCGGATTGGACGGCGTGTCGGGAGTCGGCATTTCGTTTGGCGCAGACAGAATTTACGATGTGCTTAATCAACTGAATTTGTATCCCGAAAAATCAGCAGATAAAACCAAACTTTTATTTACCGCTTTTGGCGAATCTGAATTTGATTTTTGCTTGCCTGTGCTGCAAAAAGTTCGTGAGGCGGGAATAAATGCAGAAATTTATCCCGAACCTGCAAAAATGAAAAAACAACTCTCATACGCCGATGCAAATAAAATTGATTTTGTAGCAATAGTTGGCGAAACAGAATTGAAAAACAATAGCGTATCGCTGAAAAATATGATTACCGGCGAACAAACAGAAGTGAAAACAGATGAACTTATTAAAAAGTTATAAAGTTTTTAAAGTAGAAAGTTTTTAAAGTTATAAAGTTTTTAAAGTAGGACGTTTTTAAAGTTATAAAGATTTTTTTAATCAACAATTAATGTAGATGTTAAGAAGTTAAATTGTTTCGGAGTGCTAACAAATCAACAAAAAACAAATCAACAAAAAACAACTTACGACTTATGACTTACAACTTACGACTAAAAAAAAAGATATGAAAACACGAGCAACATTCGGCAGCAAACTTGGTTTGATAATGGCATCTGTGGGCAGCGCAGTTGGGCTTGGAAATATTTGGCGTTTCCCTTGCGAAGCGGGCGATAATGGCGGCGGAGCATTTTTAATTGTTTATATTTTTTGCGTGCTGGGACTTGGCACTGTTGTGATGCTTGCCGAGTTTTTTATAGGTCGCGCATCACAAAACGATTCGGTTGGTGCTTTTAAAACGCTTGCACCTAACACAATGTGGAAAATTGTAGGTTACAACGGAGTGCTTGCCGCGTTCCTGATTTTCGGATTTTATTCGGTTGTTTCGGGATGGACTTTGGAATATATGTATCAATCAATTACAGGAAATCTTAGCGCAGGTTCTGCCGAAGAATTTAGTAAAACCTTTGAATTTTTCACTTCCGGTATTTTTCGTCCTCTTATGTGGATTGTAATATTCACATTAATAACGCATTTGGTTGTATTATCGGGAGTTAAAAAAGGTATCGAACGCGCATCAAAAATAATGATGCCTTTGCTTTTTGCGATTTTGATAATATTGTGTGTTCGCTCGCTTATCTTACCTAACGCAGCGGCAGGATTAAAATTCTTTTTCTATCCCGATTTCAGTAAAATAACATCAAAAGTGGTATTGAGCGCATTGGGGCAAGCATTTTTCTCGATGAGCGTAGGCATGGGCTGCATGATAACTTACGCCTCGTATTTTAACAAATCAATAAATATGCCTAAAACAGCCGTTTCGGTTGTAGCGCTTGATACTCTGGTTGCTATATTGGCGGGGATAGTAATATTTCCGGCAGTTACAAGTTTCGGAATTTCGCCGGCGCAAGGTCCCAAATTAGTATTTGTAACACTTCCAAATATCTTTCAGCAAATGCCTTTCGGTAATTTATGGGCATTGATATTTTTCTTGTTGCTGGCACTTGCCGCGCTTACGTCTATAATTTCGATACACGAAGTTGTAACCGTGTATTTTCACGAGCAATACAAAATGTCGCGGCGCAAAGCAGCAACAATCGTTTCGCTGTGCGGATTTGCGGTTGGCGTAGTTTGTTCGCTGTCGTTTGGCGTGCTTTCCGATTTCAGCATTTTAGGATTTACAGTATTCGAACTTCTTGACTTTGTAACAGCAAATTTAATGCTACCGCTTGGCGGGATGTTTATTTGCATTTTCACAGGCTGGGTTATTGATAAAAAAATATTAAAAGCCGAACTCACCAACAACGGAACAGTAAAATTCGGATTATTCTCAGCATTTGTTTTCTTGCTTAAATACATTGCACCCGTTATAATTGCTATGGTTTGCTTTAATCAGCTGGGAATTTTTTAGTTGTAAGACAGAAGTCGTAAGTTATAAGTCGTAAGTTGTAAGTTGTAAGTCGTAAGTCGTAAGTTGTAAGTCATTCAACTTTCGCAAGACAAGAATTTGTGATATATTAAACCTAATTTTCAATCTAATTTTTCAACAAAACAACCTCAGTAGCAATATATTGAAAAAAGAACAACCTCATTACCTCATTGTAATGTTTGAAATATCAAAATCTAATTTGAATGAGGTAATGAGGTTTTGGATGGATTAATTTTAGGCTACTAAGGTTGTTTTGTTTGAAAAATCAGGTGTAAATGAGGTTAAAAACTAAAATGTTTATAATAAGCATATTGCAAAAAGCATAAATCATAAAAGTATTTAAAAATCAATGATGTAACGAACTTGCGAAAGTTGAATCAATTATGTGAAGTTTTCATTCTTAACTCTTCATTCTACAAGTTGTGCGGGTGAGCGTTTGTAGTTCTATTTTGCTTTTGTGCTCCGCACTTTTGTGCTTGCGTGCTTTCATCCCCGCATTCCGCTACGCTACATACGGGGTTATTCACATTTAAGTCCTTCGGACTTCTTTGCTATTCAACAAAATCGTAATTCGGAATTATTTTTTCATTCGCTTCATTGGGGGTTATTCACATTAATCTTTTTTGTTTGCAAAAAAAAATGCAACCAAAACCTGTGTGAGTTTTGGTTGCACCGCGTTATTAAAACTAAATACTATGAAAACATAATTATTTTCTGTTCTTTATATATTCTTCGTTAAGTCCTCTTTTAATGTCGTTTGTAATATCCAATCCCGGATTTCCATACAAAACGGTTGAGTTTCCTGTGGTGCTTATAATCATACTGAAACCTTTTTCTTCGTTATATTTGTTTACGTATGTCATTATTGCATCTTGAATTTGATTAAGCAAAACCATTTCTTTTTCGCCTAATTCATTCCTCAACTTAACTTGCTCTTCTTCAATGCTTTGTTGACGGCGATACAAGCGATTTTGTTCGTCTTCGGCTTGCGAGCGGGTTAGTAAGCCTTTGTCATATTTTTCCTGAAGACTTTTAGCATCTCTCTGCAATGAAGTTACTTTGGTTTTCATTTCATTCTCTGCTTTATTTACTTCGTCTTCATAAACTCTTCGCAAATCGTGATACATATCGAAACCGTTTATTATCGAGTCCATACGAATAAATACGATGTCGCCTTTTTCGGCTTTTAAAACAGGCAAATCGCTCTGCGTTGAGTCAGATGTTGTTCTCTCTATGTTAGAACTGTTGCCGCCACATGATGACAATATTAATGACATTGTCAGTGTAAAAATAAATATTTTTTTCATTCTAAAATTTTATAAAATCAGACTACAAAGGTAAAATAAGTTTTTGTTTCATTGCTGTTGTGTGTTAATGAATCTTTTCACACAATCGATAAAAATTTGGGTTTTTTCTGCATGAACCCAATGTCCGGCATCTTCAATTATTTGTATTTTTATGTCCGAAAATTTATTTGTAATAATTTCAATATCAGAGTTTACAACGTAATCCGATTTTTTGCCGGTTATTAATAATGTAGGAATTTTGATTTTATAATTTTCGCTTTGTTTTAGCGAGCCGCAAACAATATTATTAACATTATTTAATATTGAAAGCAAATTAAATCGCCAAAAGAAACTGCCGTTTGATGTGCGATATAAATTTTTGAGTAAAAAATTTTGCAGATTAGTGTCGTTTATCTTTTTCGATATTTTTTTTGCAGCATCTTGTCGCGAATGAATTTCGTTTAAATTTAAAAATTTCAATGTAGTCAATATGTTTTTGTGAAATGCCGATATGGTTTTTTGATTTTCGCAATCGAATGGCGAAATATCTACAATTATTATTTTCGCTAATAAATCGGGATATTGTTTTGCCAATAGCGCAGCGCAACGTCCGCCCATCGAATGTCCTGCTACAATTGGTTTTTTAATATTTTTTGATTCGATAAATTCCGCCAAATCGTTGCACATTGCCGAGTACGAATGTTCGTTGCTGTGCGGCGAGCGTCCGTGATTTCGCAAATCAACAGCAAAAACATGATTTGTTTGCGCAAGAATTTTTGCAACGCTCACCCAATTGTCCGAACAGCCGTAAAGCCCGTGCGCAATAATAATATCTTCACCAGCATTTCCAAATTCACGAAAAAATAACTGCATAA